>DAOVTU010000012.1 GCA_030632925.1 Candidatus Krumholzibacteriia bacterium
GCCACGAAATGGTCGGCGAAATCGTGGGCGTGGGCAGCAAGGTGCAGGCCCGCTACGGCTTCAGCGTCAAGGACATCGTCTCGACCGAAAGCCATATCATTTGCGGCGGTTGTTACCAGTGCCGCATCGGCCAAACCCACATCTGCAGCCAGGACACCATCATCGGCATCGGCCGCGACGGCTGTTTTGCCGAGTACATCAAGCTGCCGGCCAACGTGCTGTGGGCCACCGATCCCCGCCGCATCCGCATGAAAGTCGCCGCCCTGCAGGAGCCCTTTGGCAACGCGGTGCACGCCTGTACCACGGCCGACCTGCGTGGCAAATCCGTGGCCGTTTTTGGCTGCGGCACCATCGGCCTGTTCGTGATCATGGTCGCCCGCGCCCTGGGTGCCACCCGGGTCATCGGCATCGAACCCAACGAGCGCAACCAGGAGATGGCCCGCCAACTGGGCGCCGACGAAGTCATCCCCGTGGATCTGAGCCGCAGCGCGCCAGGCAGCTGGGGCGCCGACAAATTGCTGGTCAAGGATGTGCGCCAGGCCTTCGATGGCATCGGCGCCGACGTGTCCATGGAAATGGCCGGCTTCAATACCAGCGTCAACAACGCCATCCAATCGACCCGCCGCGGTGGCGACGTGATCCTCTTCGGACTCAAACAGGGCAACGTCAACATCCAGGCCTTCGACCGGCTCATCGTCAATGGGTTGTCGCTGCACAGCGTCATCGGTCGCCGGATTTTCGAAACCTGGTATATTACCCGCAACCTGCTGGAAGATAAATCCAACGGGATCCAGGACAGAATCTCCGATGTCATCCTCGGTGGCGGAGACGACGCGGTGGTGCACATCAACGACTTTGCCCCCGAGTCCTTTGAACAGACCCTGGCCCAATGGCCCAAGCCGTTGATCCAGTTCTAAAATACGAGAAGGAGAACCCGTGAAGATCACCATAGAATACTGCCAGGTTTGAAACTACGAACCTCGCGCCGCCGGTCTGGCGGCTGACATCAAGGCCAAGTTTGATACCGACCCTGAACTGATCGCTTCGGGTGGGGGCGTCTTCGAAGTTGAAGTTGATGGGCAGTTGATCTTCTCCAAGAAAGCCGAAGACCGCTTCCCCGAGCAGGACGAGATCTTCGCCGGCATCGAAAAACTCGGCTAAAAAAAGAAACCCCCTCGCAACACTCGGGGCCAAGGGGGAGGCCAGAACAAGTGCCGGAGGGGGTCGTTCCCCGGATGGTTTCAGGAACCCCGCTTCAAGTGGGGTTCTCTTTTTTAAAAACTACTTCTCCACCTTCTGCTCGATATTCTGCAATCGGCGCAGCTCACGGCGCAGTTCTTCCATCTCGTCTTTCAAATTGTCCAGCTCATCGCGCAGCTCGTCGTCCGAAACTTCGTCCCAGCGGCTGCGATGGTCGGTCCACTCGGCGGTGTTGATCTCCTGCAGACCCAACTGCACCGCGCTGGCGACCTGGGCCATGACCTGGTCCATATCCAATTCGAATTCCGTGTCGGCGTAGCTCAGGTTCAGGCGGTTGTCCTGCCCCATGCGGACCTGGAACTGCATGTCCTGCAATTCCTCAAATACGTCCTCCATCCCCAGGAAGGCATCATCAACAGCGTCGGCCGCCAGCACTCCCATGGCATCCATGTCCATGATGTGGGTGGTGGTCTTGCCGTCTTCGGTGGTCACGACCGTCAGTTCGCCATCTTCCAGGCTCAGGCTGATCTCTTCGCCGTCGTCGCCAATGATGACCACGCTCGATTCGTCTGTATCGCTCTTTTTATCAGTCTCAGGCTCGGCGGCCAGCAACAGCGAGGGCAGCGCCAAAGCCATCAGGGCCAAGGTCATTGCGGTGCGGATCGTGGGGAATCTGGTCATGCGAGAGCCTCCGAGCGGTGCAGTCATCCGGGGAATGAAAAAGCGGGACCGAATTACCGATCCCGCTATTAGTTACGGTGGCTCTGACAGAAGGTTTCAGTCCCAGATCAAAAAACCGGTCCCAAAGCCGGGATTTCCAGGCTGCCCCAGTAATCCTCCAGTTCGGCCCGGAAACTGAGGCTACCCTGCTCTCCAGCCCGCGGACGCACGAGCACCCCGGGACCGGATCCCTCCTGCAGGCTGGGATAAGAGATTTCCAGCAACCCCTGCTGGTCGGTGGCCCTGACAATCCGGCCGGTCATCTGGTGCAGCGGCGACAGCGGCACCGTCCAGTCCACGGGCATGGTGCCCACCCATCCGGTGCCCGCCGGAGCCGACGGCCCGATCAGGAAAGGCTCGCTGGTCCAAACGCCCCCGCGTTCAGGCGTGCGCAAGACCAGCTGCACCTCGGTTGGTTCGGCAATCACTTCCTGCTCCAGGCGCACCGTGACCCGCCCAATTTTCAGCGGACGATTGGCAGCCAGAGCGGTCGCCAGTTCGTCCAGGTATTCGAACCGGGCCAACTGCACCGGATCTTCACCCAGGGTCGCAGCATAGGTGCTCTTGGCTGTGGCAGCTGCGGTGTACAATTTGTCCCAGTCATCACTCCAGTCATAGCCCGCCTTGGCCTGGCTCTGGATGGCCACGGACTGGGCCCGACAATCGGCCCACACGCCATCAAACTCGGCCTGCACATGGGCCAGTCGAGCCAGCATGTTGCCCGCCAGATGATCAGCCCAACGCCCCAGGAATGGATCGCTGGCGACCTCGCCCACGGCCTGCCACTGATCAGCCTGGGTCAGGATCGGCAGCGAGTCCGCAAAGGCGGCCACGGCCCGGCGGGCATCGCCCTTGTACAAGTGTTCCGGAATACCGGCCCCATCCGGACTCTCGGCCAGATGCATTCCAGCTGCTTCATAACGCAGCCGCTCCAGGAAATTGCCATAGAGATCCGGATCAAAATTCACCGCCGCATTGGTCTGGAGTTTCTTCCAGGCTGCGGCCGAACCGTTGATCCGTTCAGTAGTGCGTTGAGGGGCTTCCAACGAGGTGTACAAAGCCAGGGTCGCGCCCAGCAACTCCGGGGCACTCTTGTCGGCAAACCGGCCAGCTTCCTTGCGCAGGGTCGGCAAGACGGCCTTCACCTTTGAGACCGGCCATTGCTCGGGCTGGTAGCGTCCGGCGTAAGGCAAATTCCAGTTCGCCTCGCCGTGCTCCGCCCTTTTAAGACGAATCAAGGCGAAAGCGCTGTTGCGGTAGGCACGAGTCGTCTGGCCCACCGAAGGTGAAACCTTCTCGGCTGCGGCGACCATCTTCTTTTCCCAGGCCCTGGACCATTGTGGAGCCTGGAACAAGGCCACCACTTCAGCCATGCCGTCCATGTGGCGGCAGGCGCGATTCAACTCCGGCCAGATTTTTTCGGTGCCCATGCCCAGGCGCACATCTTCCAGTGAACCCTTTTCAACCCTGGCCAGGGAATCCCGGCGGGCCACGACTTCCGGATCCGACAAGGATCCGAGATCTGCCCAGTTGGTGCCCGTGGTGAAGGAGTACCAGGCCAGTTCCAGCCGAGCCATTTCCTTCTGCAGCACGCCACCCTGTTGGGACAGGGATCCCAGGCGCTCCACTTCGCGATCCTGGCGTCCACTTCGCTGGATGCCTTCGTCACTCAGTTTCACGAACAGGGCCACCTGATCGAGCAGGGGGTCGGTCGCGCCGGACTGCAAACGACCCAGGGCTTTTTCGCGCCCCTTGTCTCCGGATGCATTGAGGCCAAATCCTTTGCCACCGGTGTGCTTCCGAGCCTGGTTATAGACCCGCCCCACATCGACGACCTCCAGCAACGTGCCCGCGTGTTCCACCCTTTCGGAGCGGCCATCCATCCCCGGCAGACCGGCCCATTCCAGGCTCTCGGTCAGAGTGCGGCCCTCCAGCCACATGGTGCCGACCCAGCCGGCAATGAACAACAAGATGACAAAAGAGACGGTGCGGATGAGTCGTCCACCTGCTCCCCGTTTGCCTTTGGCAAAGGGATATACAGAACGGCTGCGGTTTCTTGTGGCCCGACGAGCCCGGCTGGGCTGGGCCTGGTCGGCCGCAGGATCCAAGCCATGAGCGGGCATGGCGCCTCCACGCGGGGGGCCACTGGCCCGTCCGACCATGGGGCGGATGCCTGGTCCCCGACCCACACCGGGGCCTGTTCCCGCAGGCGTGATATTCGCCGCCGGACGGAAGGAGTTGGTGGCTGGAGCGGTCGGTGGTGCAACCGGCTGTTTCACGGGGGTAAGACCATCATTGCCCTGCCGGGTAGCCACGACCGGCCCGGTCACTGTCGAAGCGGTGAAATTGTGACGTTCGCTGACCCGGGCGATACCCGTCATGTCCCCACGACGGAGAAAATCCCCGATCTGATCCTTGTATTGCTGCTGTTGTTCGGTCACGCCGGTGTCCAGGCGCGCCATCATCAAGCGTTGCCAGCCGGCAAAAGCAGCGCCTTCGGTTTCCAGGCCCACCATGTCATAGGCGTTGGACTGCAACGTGGTGAACGAGGCGAAATTCAATTCCTTGCGGGCCTTCTCCGGCAGGCAGGCAATCATCAGAGCCAGGGCGCGATCACTCTGGCGCACATTCTGTTCGATGGGCAGGTGCAATTTCCCGGTCAGGATGAACTGCATCACTGCTTCATCCACCAGACCCACATCTTCGGCGTTGGCCGGCGGCCCCATCAGGTCGACTTTGATTTCCGGATCAAATTCGACCCGGTCCATACTCCGGCGCCCATTCCAGGTGTCGGCAAATTCGACGATCCGGGCCAGGGCATACGGGTTACGGCCGAAGCCGCTGAAGGTCGCATCGGTGACCACGATGGCATGAAACAGAGGCACGTCCGTAGCCCGAACACAGATGATGGCAAAGAGGCGACCGCGCATCGAAGGCATGGTCGAACGCAGAGGGTGCGACATGAGAACCGGCTGTTGCAGCCCAAGCACGGGCGGCTGGCCCCAGGCCTCGCAAAGTTCGTGAATCTCGTCGGCGACCTCGGCCCCCATGCCCGCCGAATGGGACAGCACCTGGCGCCCGCCGTCGTCGGCGAGGTGGTCGTGACCATATAATAGTTGCTCGATGTACCGCATTTCGACTCCGCTGAAAGAGAATGAGTGAGCGCCCCTGTTGGACGAAGAAACGCTTATTCACATTCTCTGCATCGGCAGGCTGCAGGCATATTTGAGTATCAAACGCAAAAAACCCCGGCCGCCATTTTGGCAGCCGGGGTTCAAATTCAAGGCCTATTCAGGGTTTAAACGTCCCGTTCACGCCCCAGACGCTTGATCTTATCCACATTACCGGGCGACTTGGCGGCCGGATGCTCGACATCGAACATTTCTTCGGGCATCTTGCCGGTCAGCCAGCTCGGGTTCATGGGGTACACGTGGGGGTTGAAAAACACCCCGTACATGTGCCAGACCAGGATCGCCAGGAACGCCAGCCACGCTTCGTAATAATGGACCACCAGCATGACTTCGAACATGTCCTTGCCGATCCACATGATCAGGTACTGCTCGTACCACATGGCCAGACCCGTGCCCACCATGACCACTGTCCCCCAGATCAGGGCCCAGTACTCGGCCTTCTCGTAGAAGGAGAAGCGGCGCATCTGGGGGTGCTTGTCGGTCTTGCCCATGTTGTACATGAACATGCCCCACAGTTGCTTGGCGTCCAGCAGATTTGGCGCGATGTCCTTGATGAAGACCCGGCCCTTGGCGGTGAAGATGTACCCCAGGTGCCAGAAGGAACCGATGATCATCACGATGGCGCCGCCACGATGGATCAGGCCACGGGTTGCCGCGCCACCCTCGTGACCGAAGATCATCTTGGCCCACCAGGCGTCGTAAAAGCGCAGGCTGAACCCGGTGACCACCAGGACGGTGAACGAGATGGCCAGCAAAGCGTGCTGCAGGACCTCGTCGGCCTCCATGCGGCGCACTTGTTTTTTGCGCATCACGTTGCGCACCTGGCGCAGGTAATCCAGCAGGCAGTAGGCCGCCATGCCACCGATGACACCAAAGATGAGCAACTTGTAAATGATCGTCACCCAGTAGGCCCAGCCCGAGGTCTTCGGCGGACCAATTTCATGGATCCGGGTTTGCGAAGCTTTTTCGGCCGACATGCCCGTATGGCATGAGCCACAGGTGTTGACCAGATTTTCGGGTGCCACCGAAGACTTGGGATTTGTCGAAACCAGGATCTGATGGGCCCCGTGACAGGAAGAACAATTGGCGACGGTATTGTCACCGGAGCGACTCTTCAGGCCATGGTACGAATCCACATAGGAATGCAGCTGCCCCGACGGCACATCGTACCGATCGTTGAGCGCTGCGGAGTTGTGACAGGGCGTGCAGGTTGCTTCGGCCACCCGCACCGGGCTGACCGGTGAGCGGGGATCGTC
The DNA here is from genome assembly GCA_030632925.1 of Candidatus Krumholzibacteriia bacterium. Lineage (GTDB taxonomy): Bacteria > Krumholzibacteriota > Krumholzibacteriia > LZORAL124-64-63 > LZORAL124-64-63 > JAGRNP01. The sequence goes on from DAOVTU010000012.1 coordinate 6,368, forward strand.
CGCTTCGAGAATACCGTGTTCGCCGTGGCAGTGGGTGCAGGTCGGGGACGAAACATCGCCTCGAGCCACCAATTCGCCATGGATGCCCTCTTCGTATTCCTTCTGGATCGTGCCGTGGCATTGGCCACAGGTCGCCGAGATGTTGAAGAAGTTGATGGTCGACTCGACGTGGCCAGGCGGCAAAATCGCGTGGCCGCTGCCACCGGTGCCGTGACAGTCGTTGCAAGAGGCAGCAACATCGTTGCCACCGGCGGTAGTCTTGCCGTGCACACCGCTTTCATAAACTTCGACCGGATGCTTGAACCGGATGTCCTGGCCAGCAATAAAGTCCTGATCCTCGTGGCAAACGCCACAGGTCACCGGCAGGTTCGACGGATGCACCGACGATTTCGTATCAAGATGATTCAGGATCTGGTGGCTACCATGGCAGTCCTGGCAGTCGGGCACCGCTTCGTTGATGCCCACGATGCCCCGCCCGTGCTGTTTGTAATCGTGCACGGAGTCTTCGTGACAGGCGCCGCAATCGGGCTTGGCCAGGGTCTGGGAATGAGGGACCGAAGTGATGCCGGTGTGGCAGTCGGTGCAGCTCAGGTCTTCATGCATGCTACCGGCCAAAGTCATGTGGGAAACTTCAGCGGGTTCACCACCGGTGTCGTGATGACAATCGGCGCAGACCTGGTCGGGAATATCCCCGGCCATCGATCCGGTCGCCAACATGAGAATGAAGATGAGGCTCAGGCTGATTTGCCCAGGAATATTGCGCATTACTCGTGATCCCTTCTGCGCAGCCCGTACACTACGAACTGCGGAGGTTGCCATTTTTTTAGTAGGCTCCCTGCTCTGCGCGAATCACGGCAATTGATCCGGACGAACAAAGGATGGATACGGGCCGCCCGGTGAAACAAGGCTGTTCACACATTTTCCCGACCCCACACTGCCCAAGAGCAGCACCCACAACACCGTTCGGCCCGATCTGTGGCGACATTTGGAACCGTTGCAGGATCCAACAGCACCGCCATATGCTTCAAGGTTAATTTATCAACAGATTGAAATCAAAAAGAAAAACTCATAACCTGCTATTATTAAACAAGTTAAAACACACCATTACAGTGTGTCTTTCTAACGTGAGAGTTGGAAGCAGGTTATCCGAAACGCCCCGTGATGTAGTCTTCGGTTTCTTTCAAATGGGGGTTCGTGAATAGCTTTGCAGTGGGGCCATATTCGACCACTTGGCCGAGGTACATGAAAGCAAAACAAGCACTTATGAGCAAATGTTTTGGCAATTTACCCCTCTCCACGAGTGCAAAATAATCCCTATTCAATTCGGGGAATAACCGAAATTCCTTTTACAAAATCCTAACTTGCACAATTCTCGTATTCATCCGACCGTACCATCACGAGACTCGCGAATTAGACGGCAAACACTGGCCCAAAGGCAGATCATCATGGCCGGGAAAAACATCCTGATCGTCGAAGACGAGGAAGACATCGCCGAGTTGCTGGAGTACAACCTCCAGCGCCAGGGATATGCCACCACCGGCGTCGGTTCCGGCGAAGATGGCCTCAATGCGGTGCGCGATGCGAGACCGGATCTGATCCTGTTGGACCTTATGCTGCCCGGGCTCAATGGCCTGGATGTGTGCCGCCGACTCAAAGCCGAACCGGCCACCAAGACCATTCCCGTGATTATGCTCACGGCCAAGGGTGAGGAAGAAGACATCATCGCCGGCTTCGACGCCGGTGCCGATGACTACGTCACCAAGCCCTTTCGGCCGAAAGTCCTGCTGGCCCGGGTGAAGGCCGTGCTGCGCCGCGGCGCCGCCGAACGCCGCAGTGAAGACGACCCCATCGAACACGGACCGTTTTACATCCTGCCCGGTCGCTTCGAAGTAGCGGTGGACGGCACACCGGTGGAACTGACTCGCACCGAGTTCCGCATTCTCAGTTTCCTGGCCTCACGCCCGGGCTGGGTATTCACCCGCGGCCAGATCGTCAAGGCTGTGCACGGCGACGACTACCCCGTGACTGGCCGTGCAGTTGACGTGCAGGTGGCCGCCCTGCGCCGCAAACTCGGCAGCGGCGGCCAGATGGTGCAAACGGTGCGTGGTGTTGGCTACAAGATGGATGACGGCACAGGCATCGACAGTGATTCTGAAATTGCGGCGGACGACCTCTCATGATGCGCCGCGGCAGCCTGATGGGGACCTTCTTCCCCCCCATCGTGCTTACGCTGATCACGACCCTGGTCTTGGTCACGGGATTTTCAGGACATGCACTGCGGGGCTTTTTCCTGGAACGCACAGCCAGCGAACTGGAAGTTCTGGCGTCTGTCACCCTGGACCGGTTTGCCGAATTGATCGACACCGGCAGCTATAACGAATTGCAGGTCCTGTGCAGTGATCTGGGCAGCCGCAGCAGCACCCGCATCACCGTCATCCTGGCCGACGGCCTCGTAGTTGGCGATTCCGTCGAACAGCCGGACCTGATGGATAACCATGCCACGCGGCCGGAGATCGTCTCCGCCCTGTCCGGCCAGATCGGTCGCAGCACACGCTACAGTCCGACCCTCGACCACCAGCGTATGTACGTGGCGCTGGGCAATGAAAACCACGGCAACCCCTACGTCGTGCGCACCTCACTATCGCTTGACGTTCTGTCGACCCTGATCGCCGATGTGTACCGCAAGATCGCCATTGCGGGTTTGATCCTGACTCTGCTGGCGGCTCTGACCAGCTTTATGCTCTCGCGCAAACTGAGCCGCGGCCTGAATCAACTGCAGGAGGGCGCCGAAGCCTTTGCCGCGGGTGATCTGGGTGGTCGCCTGCTCGCGAACAATACCACCGAAATTGCCCGGGTTGCCGAAGCGATGAACCTGATGGCGAGCCAACTCGCCGAACGTTTCAACACCATCGAGGAGCAACGCAACGAAAGCGAAGCCGTGCTCTCGAGCATGGTTGAAGGTGTGCTGGCAGTCGACACCGATGGGAACATCATCGGCCTCAACCACGCCGGCGGGCGCCTGCTGAGCCAGGACCCGGCCGCGGTCAACAACCGCAGTATCCAGGATATCGGCCGCAACAGCGGACTGACCCTCCTGGCCCAGGATGTATTGGCCGGCAAAGGCCCCCTGGAACGCGACATCATGCTTGGCCCTGTCGCCGACCGCTGGCTAAAAGTACACGCCACTGGCCTGATCGGCCCTGACGGCGAATCCATTGGTGCCCTATTGGTCATGAACGACGTGACCCGCCTGCACCGCCTGGAAATCATGCGCCGCGACTTCGTGGCCAACGTTTCGCACGAACTCAGGACACCTATTACCTCGATCAAGGGCTTTGTCGAAACCATCATCGAGGCGCCACCCGAGAATGCCGGCGAACTGGAACATTTCCTGCAGATCATCAACAAGCAGGCCGACCGACTGGACTCCATCATCACCGACCTGTTGGCTCTTTCGCGACTGGAGCGGGACGCCGACAGCGGGGGCATTGAGACCCAGCCCATCACTCTTGGTTCACTGCTCGAACGGGTGGTTCGTGATCTGGCTCATCTGCGCCCCGCTCTGGCCAATCGTGTGGATCTGGATTGCCCAGGCCGATTGCAGGCCTCGGTCAACGCGCCGTTGTTGGAACAGGCCGTCAACAACCTGCTTGAAAACGCCCTGAAGTATAGCCCCGACAATACCCGTATCACCATCGCCTGTGGTGTTCAGGACGACGAAGTGACCATTGCAGTGACCGACAACGGCCCCGGCATCGCAGCCGAACATCTGCCCCGACTATTCGAACGCTTCTACCGCGTGGACAAAGCCCGTAGTCGCCAGATGGGTGGTACCGGGCTGGGCCTGGCCATAGTCAAACACATTGCCCAGGCCCACCAGGGCCGTGTCGACGTCACCAGCCGAGTCGGTCGCGGCAGCACTTTCACTCTGCACCTGCCCCGGGTAGAGGTGTCGAGTTGAGCGGCAAGGTGTGCGACCACAGTGCCGAGATCGATCGGTTGGAATGAGAAGTTGAAGAAGATCAGTCCCGGGCAATCGGCTTGTCGAACAATCCCCGCAAAGGTTCCCTGGTAAGCTCAAACCCACCCTGGGTCTCGGCCTGCAGCGAAGCCAATGAGCCCTCGAACTCCCCCAGTTCCCAGCACTGGTCCACTTCCAAAGCGGCCGGCGCGATGCCCAGCGGTTCTTCATTTAGGGGACAAATGTCGCGCAGTTCGACCACGGCGCCGGCTTCATCTTCGCCCAACCACCGCAGAGGCAAACCCTGGGTGCGGCAAACATACGGGCGCTGTTCGTACACCCGACAGGCGCCCTCGGCGTCCAAAAACGCACAGGCCCCGACCGGATGCGGCCCAGCTGTGGCCAACAATTCAGCATGATGATAGCGGATGAGATCGGCCTCGACCTGGAAGACTGTCAAGTCGTCAATACAGCAGTCGGCGCAGCCGGAACGGCAGGCCAATTTGACGGGCAGTTTGGCGATCAGATCTACGCTGCGGGCATCAACGGTGCGATGCAGCTCAGTCAATCGCAGCCGGGCCTGCTCCTTATTCACCGGGCAAAGACCCGGTCGCCGGCCTTCAGTTCGGCCGAACCGTTGTCATTGAGCAACCAGCGCATGCGCCGCACGCCTTCGCGCACATCCTTCATCGAACCGCAGAAGCTGACGCGCAGGTAACCTTCCATACCAAATTCAATGCCCGGCACCGTCACCACCTGGACCTTCTCCAGCAAAAGATTCGAAAGACGGGTCGAGTCGGCATCAAAGGCACTGAAGTCGGCAAAGCAATAGAACGTGCCATCGGGATGATTCAACTCCACGCCCGGGATGCTTTCCAACAGGTCCGCCGTCTCGTTGCGGCGCTCTTCCAGTTCATCGCGCAAGTCCTCGACCGAATTCTGGTCGCCACTCAAAGCCGCCACCGCCGAAGCCTGCGAGATCGTGCACGGCCCACCCGACAGGTGCGATTGGATATTGGACATGGCCTTGATGAGAGTCGCCGGGCCCACGGCCCAGCCGATGCGGAAGCCCGTCATGGCGTACTGCTTGGAGACGCCGTTGAGCACCAGGATGCCCGCTTCGTCCACCGATTTTTCGGTGCACTCGTAACAGTGGGTCGTGATCTTGCCGCCAAAAACCAACCGGTGGTAGATGTCGTCCATCAGGACGGTGATCCCCCGTGCCTGGCACATGGTGATCACGCCGGTCAGGAATTCCTTGTCCAGAATCAAACCCGACGGATTGCTGGGGCTGTTGAGAATGACCGCCCGGGTGCGATCAGTCAGGGCCGCTTCCATGGCCGCCACGGTGGGCTGGTGGGCGCCCTCTTCCAGCGCCACGGGCACCGGCACCGCACCGGCAATACGGGCCATCTCGGGATAACTCACCCAATATGGCACCGGGAAAACCACCTCGTCGCCCGGATCCACCAGAGCCATCAGGGCCACCATCAGGGCCTGCTTGACGCCGGCCGAAACCATCACGTTGGTGCGCTCGATGGAGCGGCCGTAAAACTGTTCGGTGTACGCGACGACCGCATCTTTCATGCCGGGCGTGCCCGAGGCCGGCGTGTAGCGCACTTCGCCGGTCTTCAACAGATCGATCCCGGCGGTCAGAGCCGTGGCCGGCGCCAGGCTTTCCGGCTCGCCCCCACCCAGATGGATCACGGGCTCACCTTCGGCGCGCATGCGGGCGGCCGCAGCGTTCAACTGCAGGGTGACGGATGCTCCAATGGAGCGGGCGGCGCTACTGAGGGGTGACGTGGCAGGCATTGGCTCATCCTCCGGCCATTTGCGGTGCGATTTTCGACTATTCAAGGAATCTAAGCGACCGCTTGCACGGATGCCACGCCATTCTCAAAAGTTGGGCAGAAAATCTCAAAACGGAGGACTGTTTACTGGATTTCAGCATCCCGGATGGGCAGGATCGAGCCGGTCATGGCCGCCGCCGGCATCACCGGGCGGGCCAGGCGGCCGCTGTGACCACTTTGCTCAGCTTCGTCACCCTCCAGGTGGGGCTCAGGGGCCGTAATGCCCGCCAGAACAGGCTGCACCAGGCCCGGCATGACTTCCAGGGCCTTCGAATAGCGACAAGCCGGATTCCACAGGCTCCAGCCGTGGCCGCCGGCATTGCGGGCCGCGGTGATCTGGGTCGCGATATACTGGCCATCAAATTTGGTCACGCGATAGGAAAAAGCCTGCAGCCAGGGCCGGATTTCAGCCTGCCCGGCCACCAACTCGCCAAAGCGGCGGGTGCCTTCGCCAATAAAGTATTCGGGGTCGTCGCCGGGCCGCTTGCGGCCTTCAAAACCCGGACCGAAGTGTGAGGGGTAAATCATGGGGCAAATCACGTCGACATGGGCCGCGATGGACGGCACATGCTGTCCGGTGAGGGCCAGGTCTTCCATACGCCCCCAGGCCATGATGCCGTACAGGTCGGCGCTGATTTTCACGCCGTACCGGTCGAGAGTATCGCGGGCCACAGCCAGAAAATCGGTGATCACCTGGCGCCGGCGCAAGGCCGTCTGCTCAAGGTCGCCCTGCCAATCGCCGCGCCACCCGTTGGTGGGAAAGCGCACGTAGTCGAACTGGATCTCGTCCACACCCGCGCGGGCCAGTTCTGCGGCCAGGCTCAGGTTGTAGTCGATCACCTCGGGCTGGGCCGGATCCATCCACACGCAACCGCGTTCGGTCCAGGCCGCGCCGGTGCTGTCATGCAGGGCCAGATCAGGCCGCGCCTGACCCAACGCGCCGTCCAGAAACAAGGCCACCCGCGCCACGGTGTACAAACCGCGGTCGTCGAAGCGGCGCATCATGTCGTCCAGGGAAGAAATCACCGGCGCACTGCGGTCCTTGCCCCAGGTGGCCAGGGCGTGACGGCTGTAATAGGAAACCCCACCGTCGATATCCTTGGCGTCAAAGATCACGGCGTTGCCACCGACAGCGATGAAGCGATCCACCCGGCCCAGAACCGAGGACACACCACAGGCTGGACCAGTAAGGTAAATGCCCCGAAATTCTTCGCCGTCATGCACGCGATGGGCCACTTCCTCGCCATCGTCTTCGACCAGCACCGGAATCTGCAACTGCTGCCCGATGCGCAAAAAGTTCGAGGTCAGGCCGTTGGTTTTCCGGATATCCTTGAGCAGGTCATCGAGGGAATAGTGATGCGTGCGGTCGCGGTGGCGGCTGCAGATCTTGATCAGCGAATCGCCATCCCGCACGGTGTAGAGAATGGTGTCGGATGACGTTGACGCAGGCGCAGCGGCTTGGGCTGACGACGGCAAAGAAAAACATATCAGCAGGCAGGTCAGCAGGCAATAGACGGCAACGCGGTTGCCCGCTCCTTGCGCCATCCTGATCTTGTGCATTGCAATTTGCACGAAGCCACCTGCCATATCTTGCTTAAGTACCGATTTATCAGGGTTTTGGCCCTCTTATCAGCAGAGATGCAAGTGTCGCTCCGGACCAGCAGTTCCGCGCCGGCCGTTCCGTCATAGCCGGTCGTTCTGTTAAATCAGTCGAGACCCAGGGCCGCCCGCAGACCTGAAGTCATTCGCACGCCATCGGGTCCGGCGATGACACCTTCTGTTCCGGGCATCGCCTCCAACAACTTCAATCCGTTTTCAGCCCCCATCACTACCACGGCCGTCGCCAGTGCATCGGCCCACAAGGCCTCCGGCGCCAAAACCGTCGCGCTGATCCCCGATGCCACCGGCCATCCGGTGCGCGGATCCAGGATGTGCCCGTAAGCCTGACCCTCGACCGAGACAAATCTTTCGTACTGGCCGGAGGTGGCCACCGAACCGCTGGTCATTGGCACCACCAGCAACAGGGATTGCGGGTCATCCGGATCAACCACCCCCACTTCGTGGCCCGGCCCCTCGCCAAAAACCACCAGATTTCCGCCCAGATCCAACACCCCACCGCTGGCGCCGGCCCGGATCATGGCCGCCGCCGCCCGGTCCAGGGCGTGGCCTTTGGCGATGCCACCGAGGTCCACCGCCTGGTCATCAAGGTTCAGGCGCGCCCGCTCCCGGCCCACCTCCACAGCTTCAAAATTCACCCGCTTCAATACCCTGGACAGCGCCGCAGTATCCGGCACCGCCGGCTGCCCACCGCGAAAGCCCCACAACTTCACCAAAGGCAAAACCGTCGGATCAAACGCGCCACCGGTGCGCCGCGCCGCCTCCAGCGAGGCCCGCAATACGGCACACACCTCGGGCCCGACCGTCACCCAGGTGCCGGCCGGTGCGGCGTTCAAACGGCTCACGGCCGAGTGCCCATTCCAGGTGCTCATCAGGGAATCCACAGCGGTAAAAATGGAGAACGCGGAATCGGCGGCAACCCGGGCCGTGGAATCATCAGCGGCCCAGACCTGCACCGTGGCCAGGGTGCCCATGACCTGCCGCACTTCCTGGTGAGACGGCGGCTCGGCAGCCACCGTGATCTCAGCCAACAGCACCAGGAAGATCAGCCACAGGACCGGTTTCATTTTTGTCTCCTGCTGCCCACGCGGCGGTGCAGCACCAGGCCGGACACCGTCAACAGGATCAAACCCCAGGCTCCGCCTTCGGCAGTACGGCGCCCCAGTTGGCCAAACACATGGCCGGTGTGCAGGTCGTGCACAAACCGTTGCCAATCGCGCGCAGCTTCGGGCGGCACACCCACTGGTGACCATTCCTCGCCCACCGAGCGACGATACTGCCCGACATTCGTCAACAGACTCAAAGCGCCATCCTGCGACACCGTCAGGTCCAAATACTCCGCCCCAAACAGGAGTTCGCCCGCAGGGCCGGGAACCTCCCGCCAAACCCGCCCCCCATCCGACGACTCCACCAGCGAGTCCGTGCCCAGGGCATAGACCACGGTGTCGGCACCTTGCGATACAAAAAGAATGCGCC
>DAOVTU010000424.1 GCA_030632925.1 Candidatus Krumholzibacteriia bacterium
ATGCTTGGCCAGCGCCTGCTGTTCCGCACGAACTCCCATCTTGATCATTTGCTCCAAAGCCAACTGCCACGGCCGGTGATGCAGGATGAAGGGATCATTCTTCAACGCATCCTTGGCTCGTTTGATATCCACGTCTTTCAGCGGATGAGTCGGCAACTGGTAGTCGATGATGTCCTGGGGCGTGATGCCCAGCATGTGGGCCTGGGGCACGCAAAAGTACTCGTTCAAATGGGCGGCGTTTCCGGAGCCCACCTTCAGCGTACGGTAAATGTTCGAGAATCCATAAGGGTCGCCATCGACAAAAACATACACGGGCAAGCCATGGCTGTCGGCCAACCGACGCACGAAGCGGCGGCACGCGCGCGTCGGCACACCCCCGAGCGAGATCAGGATGCAGTTGGAATTGCGCCAGTAATTGTGCTTCACCAACCGCTGGAACATACCGGCGGTTTCGATGCACAAAATGAACTGGGCATCGGTCTCGAACTTCAATTCCTCGACCGAAATGGGAATGGAGTAAGCGCCGCTGCCAAAACGCGTGCAGTCGATGCGCAACTCTTCGCCGGTGTCGCGATCGTGGTCAATGACGACCAACTGACCGGCCACATCGCCGCCCTTTTCTTCCGGTACGAAGCCCAACTGCTCGCGGTTCACGCCGAAGAAGGCCTCCACATCTTCCATCACCGTATCTGACTCGGGCTGCTCCTTGAAGCGCGCCTCGGCCCAGTTCTTCGAGACGTAGTACGCCTCTCGTTTGGTGGCGATGTCGTCGGTCTCGATCAGTTCCTTGGACAGGGCCATCATTTTCAGGGTCTGGGCGAAGGTCTTGACGGTGTTGACCGTCAGGGTGCGTTCCTTCTGCTTGCCCTTCAGCTTGAAATAGCCGGTTTTGGCGTTGTAGGTCACGTTGGCCAGCGAGCGCAGGGGGAACTTCATGGCCGGCTTCTGGCCCAGCAGGATCTTTTGCCGGATGATGTTCGACTCGGTGCGGATGCGGCGCGAAACAGGGCTGAAGGACGAGCCCTTTTTGATTTCGGATTCGGGTTTGATTCGCGGGGGGCCAGCCACAGCTTTTTTGGCCGGTGTCTTTTTGGCGGCTGCCTTCTTGGTCGCTGTCTTTTTTGCTGTAGGCTTCTTCGCTGTAGGTTTTTTTGCCACAGGTTTGTCTGCCGCCGCGTTGAAGCCCAGTTCACCCTGGTTCTTGTCGGTGGCGGCCTTTTTTACAGCCTTCTTGGTCGTTTTCTTCTTGCCGGATGCCAAGGCGGTACCTCGTTCTATCTTACAGCTTGCGACTGCGTTCCAAAGTGTCGGTGAGCGTGGCGATGACTTCGTCCTTTTCCTCGTCGGAAATCAGCAGAATTTCCTGCAATGCCTCGCCAATATGAGGGATGTATTTCTGGATGTAGCTCTGCTTCATGAGTGCATCCTTTTCCCGGGCGCGGCGTTTGATGTGGCGGCCCAGTTGACGTCCGGCCTCCTGCAGGGCCAGGCGCATTTCCTTGATGATCTCGGGGTAGTGCGCCACCGCTTCCTTGGATTCGGAAGTGAACGGCACCCACACCGAAGCCATGTGGATCAGAATGACCAATGGCCCAGTGGGCAAGGCGCCCTTGCTCTGCTGCAGGCCGTAGCTTTTCCAGTTCGACGATAGCACCGCCTTGTGTACACCACAGGCCGAAGCCTGGTACAGCAGCGGCACCCGGTTGGCGAAGCGCATCACCTTGGCCAGTTCGTCGCCGGGCAACTTGCCTCCGTAGGCGAGGCCGACTTCGATCTGGAAGGGGTTGCCGCGGTACACGGCGGCGGGCCGGGTGACCGAAGTGTAGAACTCGGCTTCCATGCCGCTGGTCAAGCCGGCCATGACCAGATCTTCGCCAATGGGCGACAGGCAGTCGGTGGGTGGGTTGGCAATCTTGGTTTCAGCAATCGAATCCAGCAACCGCTGCACATCGTCCTGCACCATGCGTTTGGGATTCTTGCGTGGCGGAATGTCTGCGCCCGCGAGAATCGTCTCGGCCGTCTTGGCGCCCACCTTGCAGAACTCGTCCTTCAGGAAGGCGTTGATGTTGCGGGACTTGGTGTCCTGCAGCATGCGCGCCAAAATGCCCAGCTCCACGCCGTAGGGGTGGGGCTTGATCTCCACCGATTCGGGCGGCAGCTCGGTTGTCGAGTTGGCGTAGACCATGGTCTCGCCCTTGGGGTTCTTGTAGGTCAGGTGCACGTGCGGGTTGGCGATGGAGGTCTGCTCGAGGTAGTTGTCCACCGAGTGCTGGCCGCGTTTGTAGCTGCCCGTCAGGGTGATCTCGATGCGCGTTCCGCGTTCCTTGTCCCAGATGGTCTCGTCACCCGAGAGAATTTTGGGCTCGTTCTTTTTCAAGTCGAGTTGGATCTCGAAGCGGTGGGCAGGCGCCTTGGCGCCGATGCTGCTGTAGACCACCACGGGCTGGCCGGTGGTCAGCTGGCCGTACATGCCGGCGGCCGAGATGCCGATGCCCTGCTGGCCGCGGCTTTGTTTCAGTGAGTGAAACTTGCTGCCATACAAAAGCTTACCAAAAATGCGCGGGATCTGTTCCTTGACGATACCAGGTCCGTTGTCTTCGATGATGATCTTGAATCGGTCTTCCTTGGTGCTCGCCGAGGCGGCGGTCTTGCCGTTGCCGTTCTTCTTTTTGGCCGGCTCGATTTCCTGGCTGCTCAACTCGATACCCAGGTTCACCGGATTGTCGGGCCGGATCTCGATGAACAGTTCAGGCGGGATGCCGGCTTCTTCGCAAGCATCGAGGCTGTTGTCGACCGCTTCCTTGATGGTCGTCAGCAGGGCCTTGGCCGGGGAGTCGAAGCCCAGCAAATGGCGGTTTTTTGTGAAGAACTCGCTGATGGAGATGGCGCGCTGACTGGCGGCCATGGTCTCCGCGTTCTTGGCGGTGCGGGGTTTGCGGGATGCGGCCATGCCGGGAACCTTCCGTGGTCTTGCCGGAGCCTGATAGGGAATCCGATGTTGTAAGCAATGTTGCCAATGGCTGAGAAAACCAGTGGCAGGGAAAATAGGATACAGCCCCTGCCGGGGTCAACGGTAAAGGGATTTGAACGATCCGAAAGATGTCTTGGTCGTTGGAACACTGCCCTGGCAAAGGATCTGCAGGTCGTAGGACATCGGAATCGGATCGCCGCCCGGTGGCGTTTCCGGCTCGCGGACGGCGTCCACCGCCAGATAGACAGTCACGTTTTCGGTCGGGTGCTCGTTGGTCCAGGTCAGGGTTTCGCCCAGATCGGCTACGTTGTCGTCCGCAAACCCGAGACAGATGGCATCCGGGCCGCAGCCCGTGAACAGCCACAGGTTCACATCCAGGTTTTCGGAGAAACCCTGAACGGGCGTGACCACGATGGTCACCTGGCCGCCCGGCCCCTGGGTCAGGGAGTACCAGCGCTCGCCGGCGGTTTTGGGCGAGGTGCCGCAGTCGTAAACAGTGACCAGGTTGGGTTGGCCATACAGGTCATGTTCGCCAGCAACGGTAAATGTGTCGTTCGCGCAGGTGATGAAATTGGCGTCGGCCTCAATACAAGCGGCCGCCGGTATGCCGAGTTCCCGGGCCGTCAATTCCAGAGTGAAGTGGTCGGCCTGGTTGTTCGGATCGGCGCTGGCGGTGTCGACGATCAGGAAGTAGATCCCGGGATCCAGGTCGGCTGAAAAATTGACCGATTCGCCCACCAGACAGGCGTCGGTGTCGCAATCGTCCAGCAGAAAGAGGTCGAGGTCAAATACGTTGCCACTCAGAACACCAGACAGATTCAAGGGAGCGGCGACATTGAGCCGGTAGATCAGCTCGGGTCCCGCTTCGGCCCACGGTGCACAGGGGTAGCTGTCGATCAGGCTGGTGCGGCCAATGGTGCTGTCCGAGAGG
>DAOVTU010000595.1 GCA_030632925.1 Candidatus Krumholzibacteriia bacterium
AAGACGATGGTGGCCAGCAGTGAGACCACAAAGCCCGGGATCATTTCGTACAGGGCGTCGTGCAGTACGGTCACGTTGTACCACACGATGACCACAACGGTTCCACTGATGAAACCCGCCAAGGCACCGGCGCGGCTGGTGCGCTGCCAGTGCAGGGCCAGCAACAATGGTGGTCCAAAGGCTGCGCCCAGGCCGGCCCAGGCATACAGCACCATGTTGAAAACAAAGTCGTCGGCCTGCCAGGCCAGCAGGAACCCGACCACGCCCACCCCGAGAGTGGCCCAGCGGCCCAGCTCTATCAGTTTCTTCTGACTGGCCTCGGGATTGATGAGTTTCCGATAGATATCCTCGCTGATGGCGCTCGCTGATGCAAGCAATTGGCTGTCGGCGGTGCTCATCATCGCGGCGATGGCGCCGACGATCATGACCACGGCCAGCCATTCGGGCATGAAATGGCGGGCCATCATGGGCATCAGATGTTCCTGGTCAGTAATCAAGCCGCCTTCGCCCATGGCTTCGGGGCCGAAGAACGCCAAGCCGGTCACGCCGATGAGAATGGCACCAAAAAAGGCGATGAGGGCCCATCCGACGGCAATGAGGCGGCCCTTGCGCACGTCATCCGGCGATTTGATGGCCATGAAACGCAAAACCAGATGGGGCTGGCCCATGTAACCGAGGCCGATGGCCAGGCTGCCGGCCACGCCGCTGATGGCGGCCCAGCCGGTGTCGCCGGGGGCCAGATTGAGGTAGCTGCCGCCCAGGGCGCCGAGTTTGTCGGTGACCGCCCCGGGGCCGCCCAATTCCAGGAGCACCGCCAGGGGCAGGATCGCCAGGGTGATGAGCATGATGACGCCTTGGACCAGGTCGGTCCAACTGACGGCGAAGAGGCCACCGGCGGCGGTGTAGAACAGCACGAGGACTGCGCCGATGGCCATGCCGGCCAGGGGCGGAATGTTCAGGTAATAATTGAGGACCTTGCCGGCGGCCAAAAATTGCGCCGCGACGTAGAAGGTGAAGAAAAACAGGATGATGGCCGTGGCGGTGATCCGCAGGTAGTGGCCGCGGTCGCCGAGGCGGGCGGCGAAGTAGTCGGCCAGGGTGAGGGCGTTCATGCGTTCGGTTTCTTCGCGCAGGCGGCGGGCGATCATGAACCAGGAAAAGGCGATGCCGGTGCAACAGCCCACGCCCACCCAGAGGGCGGACATGCCGGTGGCGAAGGCCAGACCGGGCAGGCCGATGAGCAGCCAGGCCGATTCGCCGCTGGCGCGTTCGCTGAAAGCGGCCACCCAGGGGCCGAGTTTGCGGTCGGCCAGGAGGTAATCGTCGAGGGTGTGGTTGAGGCGGGCGGCGCGGATGCCGACCACCAGAATGATAACGCTGTAGATGGCCAGGCCAATGATCAGGGGATTCACGCACACTCCATCCGGAAACTCCATTTGTCCGAGGGCAGTCCTTTGGCGGTCATTCTACCCCGTTACTGGGCCGGATTTCAATGTCCAACCGCGGAGGCCGGTGGTGACAGGTCGGCCGGACGGGCGTATCATGGGCGGCAGAATCTGTTTTTGGTCTGCTCATCCCTGATTGGGGAGTTTCGATATGCCTTTGTGGTTTTTGGAGATGAACGCGATCCAGCAGGCTTTGCTGGCCACCTTATTCACCTGGGGCGTGACTGCGCTGGGGGCATCGGTGGTGTTTGTATTTGATACAGTCAACCGCAAGATGCTGGACGCGATGCTCGGCTTTGCGGCCGGGATTATGATCGCCGCCAGCTTCTGGTCGCTGTTGGCCCCGGCCATTGCGATGACCGAGGCGGCCGGTGGCCGGCCCTGGGTGCCGGCGGTGGTGGGGTTTTTATCCGGCGGTGCTTTTCTGTGGTCGGTTGACAAGGTGCTGCCGCATTTGCATCTCGGCTTTCCCATTGAAGAGGCCGAGGGCATCAAGACCAGTTGGCACCGCAGCGTGCTGTTGGTGCTGGCGATCACGCTGCACAATATTCCGGAAGGGCTGGCGGTGGGTGTGGCTTTCGGTGCGGTGGCGATCGGCGTGCCCGAAGCAAGCATGGGCGCCGCGGTGGCCCTGGCCCTGGGTATCGGCATCCAGAATTTCCCCGAAGGATTGGCCGTGGCAGCGCCCTTGCGCCGTGAAGGTTGGACCCGGCGCAAGTCGTTTGCCTATGGCCAGGCGTCCGGTATTGTGGAGCCCATTGCCGGGGTAATCGGGGCCGCGGCGGTGCTGTTGATGCAGCCCATCCTGCCTTATGCATTGAGCTTTGCCGCCGGCGCCATGATCTATGTGGTGGTCGAAGAGTTGATTCCCGAATCGCAGTTGGAAAAGAATACGGACACGGCCACGGTGGGTGCCATGGTGGGGTTTGCCTTGATGATGGCTTTGGATGTGGCGTTGGGATAATGGTGTTGGGATTGTGTGATGCAGGAGGCGGAATTGAAGGCCGAGACATTTATTTTTGATCTGGACGGTACACTGGTCGACTCGGGCCTGGATATCGCCCTGTCGGCCAATTTTGTGCGGCAACATTTTGATTTGGCGGAACTGCCGGTGGCCACGGCCCAGTCCTATGTGGGCGACGGGGTGGCCAAGTTGCTGGAACGCGCATTGGGCCACGGCGGAGTGCCGGTGGCGCCGGAGCAGTTGACCGAAGCGCTGGGTGTTTTTCAGGAGCACTACGGTGCGCACCTGCTGGACAATACGTGTTTGTATCCGGGCGTGTTGGAAGTGTTGGATGGTTTGCGCGAATTGCGGCTGCAGGTGGCGACCAACAAGCCCCGCGATTTTACGGACCGCATTTTGGCCGGTGTGGGGTTGGAAGGGCGCTTTCGGCGCATCGTGGGCGGCGACGAAACGCCCGCGCG
>DAOVTU010000146.1 GCA_030632925.1 Candidatus Krumholzibacteriia bacterium
GGCCGATCAGCAGGATCACGATATCCACTTCCCGGCCATCGCCGGCGTTCAGATCCAGCCCCTCCGCCAGAGTGGCCACGGCAATGTGCACTTCACTGACCTGGGCGCAACGGGCATGGGGAATCACCAGGCCACCACCCACGGCGGTGCTGCCTTCGGCTTCCCGGCGCATGACCTCGGTGACCAATTCATCGGATGCCGTGACAACGCCGGCCTCGGCATGGGTGGCCACCAGGCTGGCGACGGCCTGCCCCAGGCTTTCGCACTTGAGTTGGGGCAGGAATCCGGTTTGTATTGTATAGTCGCGCAAGTTCATGGGGCGAAAGTAACGGCCTGGTGCCGAACTGTCCAGCAGTGGGGGCCGACCCCCGTTTTTTTCATGAGAATTCCAGAGCGTTCAGGAAAGTTTCAGGAAAGTATCAGGAAAGTACAGAGATGTCCGGTAGCCCATTCGATCCCTTGACCGTCAAAGTCCGTTGGCAAACACGCCTCAGCCGTTGGCGTGATGCCCTGTTGCGTCCCCTGCGCCCCTCACGCATCAAACCTGAACGCGATGGGCCACCCAATCTGGTCCTCGTGGGCATCGACACCCTGCGGGCCGACCATCTGGGCCTGGCCGGTTATGGCCAGCCCACTTCGCCCTGCCTGGACCGACTGGGCGGCGGCGGCACCATCTTCGCTGATGTGACCGCGCCCGCGCCCTGGACCCTGCCCTCCTTTGCCAGCGCCCTGACCGGCCGCATGCCCGGCTTGCACGGCGGGTACCTGTCCGGCGCCACGCGCAACATGGACACCCAGCCCCCGGGCCGCCTGCCGGACGACCTGGTGACCCTTTCATCTCATTTGAAGTCTTTGGGTTACAAGACGGCGGCATTCTATTCCAACCAGTTTTTCGCCTTTGGCCTGGCCGAAAGTTTTGACCATCACTTGTACGTCAACCGTCCGGCCGGTGAGGTGGCACGGCTGGCCAACGAGTGGATGCGGCAGAACGCCGACGGGCCGTTCTTTTGTTTTGTGCTGCTGAATGACCCCCACGAACCGACCACGCCGGAGACTGAAGACCTGGCGCCTTTCCTGCCGCGATTGCAGGCGCAGGGATTCGCCACCAGCGACGAGGCGTTCCGGTCCTATGTGCGCTGGGGTGATGAGCCGGGTGTCGATTTGACCGAGGCGAAGTTCCCCGCCGATGCCGCCACCGAGCAGGCCCGGGCCATCAAGTTGGCGATTTATGATGGCACCATTCGCTATGTCGACCGCGTGATCGGCGCCATCGAGGACACCCTTCAGGAACGTGATCTGGCCCGCAACACCGTGGTCTCGGTTTTCAGCGACCACGGCGAGGAGTTTCTGGACCATGCCGCTTTCGCCCACCAATGGGGGCACGATCCGCGGGGCATCAATGGCATTGGTCATGGCCACTCCCACTTTCAGGAACTGCTGCACGTGCCCTGGCTGGCCTGGGGCCCCGGCGTGCCCGTGGGCCAACTGGTGCGGCAACCGGTTTCGCTGCTCGATCTGTCGCCCACTTTGTTGGCCTGGCTGGGGTTGCCGCCGTTGCCGGATCTGGAGCGGGCCGTGGCTTCGGCTGGTGAATGGGGCGCAAATCTCATCGGAAAATCGGTCGCTGATGATGCCGTCGAACCTGGCCGCATTATTCTGAGCGAAGCGATCGCCTACGGGCCCGATCTGGTCGCCGTGCGCCAGGATCACCTGAAGCTTGTCGCCCACCGGGACGGGCGCATTCTGGCCTTGTTTGATCTGGCAGCCGATCCCGGCGAATCCCGTGATTTGGCAGCTGAAAATCCGGATGCGGTCGAGCTTTTGTCAGGACACCTGGCCCAGTGGCGGCAAAGTGGTTTGGGCGCAACAGGAGACCAGGATGGCAGCTGGGATGATATGGACGATACCATCCGGCAGCGACTCAAGGACTTGGGCTACTCTGATTAGTGGTGTTATTTTTTAAACACTACCTTGATTTCCAGGCTTTCGAAGCAGAATTTTGAAGCTGGCCGGGGTGGAAATCGCAGAGTTAAAATTCTGTTTTTAGCTGGCCCGGCGAGGTACGATGGCCGTGGGTTGCGCATCAGCAGCCTGAACGTGGACTGAAAGGAAGACCGATGTGTGACACCTGTGGCTGCAGCCAACCTGCCGAGGCCGTGACCTTTCGGAAGCCCGGAGTTGAAGGGCATGGGCATCACCATGCTCATGATCATGAGCATCATCACGACCACGACCACGATCACGATCACGACCACCCCCACACCCATTCCCGGGAAGTGAAAGTCGAGCAGGACATCCTGCAGCAGAATGATCTGCTGGCGGCGCGCAACCGGGGCTGGTTCGAAGGGCGCAGCATCCTGGCCTTGAACCTGGTTTCGTCGCCCGGGTCGGGCAAAACCTCACTGTTGGAACGCACGATCACCGACCTGCACGACACCCTGCCCATGACCGTCATCGAAGGCGACCAGCAAACCCTACGTGATGCTGACCGCATTGCCGCGGCCGGGGCGCCGGTGCTGCAGGTCAACACGGGCAAGGGGTGCCACCTGGATGCCGGCATGATCAAGCGCGCCTGTGAAGAGTTGCAACCGCCGCAGGGGTCGGTTCTGATGATCGAAAACGTGGGCAATCTGGTTTGCCCGGCCTTATTCGACCTCGGCGAAGCGGCCAAAGTCGTGATCATCAGTGTGACCGAAGGCGACGACAAGCCGCTCAAATACCCCACCATGTTTGCTGCAGCAGACCTGTGCGTGATCAACAAGATCGACCTGCTGCCCCACGTGAATTTTGATGTGGAGGCGTGTGAAGCCGCGGCCCGACAGGTCAACCCGAAGCTGGAATTCGTGCGGTTGGCCGCCACCACCGGCGAGGGCATGGAGCTTTGGTACCGCTGGTTGCGCCAGCACAGCGCCAACACCTGCGGAGACAAGGTGTGAGACGCCGCCGCCTTCTGGTCAACGGCATCGTGCAAGGGGTGGGTTTCCGCCCCTTTGTTGTCCAGACGGCTGTGGAACTGGGCCTGGCCGGACACGTGTGCAACTCCAGCGCCGGGGTCGTCGTTGAAATTGAAGGCGCGGCCGACAGTCTCGAAGAATTCGCACGACGACTGCAAAACAATACTCTGCCACTGGCCCAGGTCGTCTCGGTCAGCGGCGAAGAAATTCCACCCCTGGGCACTTCTGGATTCGGCATCCAGGCCTCGCAGGATACACCCGGCACCAGCACCCTGATTCCCCCGGATGCCGCCACCTGCGACGACTGCCTGGCCGAGGTGCGTGACCCGGACAACCGCCGCTACGGTTACCCGTTCACCAACTGCACCAACTGCGGCCCGCGCTGGACCATCATCGGGCGCATTCCCTACGACAGACCACACACCTCCATGGCCCCGTTCACCATGTGCGCGGCCTGCCAGGCGGAATACGACGACCTCAACGACCGCCGCTTCCATGCCCAACCCAACGCCTGCGCAGATTGCGGCCCGCGAATCTGGCTGGAGGGTCCGTTGGGCGCCACAGCTGACGAGGGCAGCCCCATGGAGCAGGCCGCCGAGGCCCTGGCCCGGCATGCGGTGCTGGCCATCCGGGGCCTGGGCGGGTTCCATCTGGCGGTGCGGGCCGATGCCGAAGCCGCAGTCGATCTGTTGCGCCAGCGCAAACGCCGGGCAAGCAAGCCCCTGGCCGTGATGGTGCCTGACCTGGCGACCGTGCGGCGGTTGGCCCATCCGACCCAGGCCGAAGAGGCGCTGTTGCAATCGTCCACGGCACCCATTGTGCTGGTGAACAAACGGTCCGGCACTTCGCTGGCCACCAATGTGGCACCGGGCCACCGCCGACTGGGCCTGATGTTGCCGTCCACTCCCCTGCATCACCTGTTGTTCGATGCCCTGGCCCATCTCGGCATCGAGGCTGTGGTGATGACCAGTGGCAATGCCAGCGAAGAGCCCATCTGCATGGGCAACGACGAGGCCAAAAAGCGCCTGGCCGCTATCGCCGACGCCTACGTTTTGCACGACCGCGAAATTTTGCGCCGGGCCGACGATTCGGTCCTGCAGGCCGTGGACGAAACGCCGGTAGTATTGCGGCGCAGTCGCGGCCTGGCGCCGGTGCCGGTTTTTCTGGGCGCGGCAACTGCGCCGCCCATTTTGGCGGTCGGCACCCAGTTGAAAAACACGGTCTGCCTGTTGAAAGACGGGCGCGCGTTTATCAGTCCTCATATCGGGGATCTGGGCCAGCTGGAAACCGACGGTTTTTTTCGGGAATCCGTAGCCACCCTGCAGGAACTGCTCGAGTGTGTGCCCAAGGTCATCGCCCACGACCTGCACCCCGGCTACACCGCCACCGTGTGGGCCACTGATCAAGCGCGTTTGGATCCCGAACTGACCTTGGTGCCGGTGCAGCATCACCATGCCCATCTGGCGGCGGTGCTGGCCGAGCACCAGCTCACCGGGCCGGCAGTGGGACTGATCATGGACGGCACCGGCCATGGCAGCGATGGCACCATTTGGGGCGGAGAAATTTTGCTCGGCGATTTGACAAATTTCGAGCGCCTGGGCCATTTCGAAACCGTGCCCCTGCCCGGTGGCGAGGCGGCCATCAAGGCGCCGTGGCGGCAGGCCGTCAGTTACTTGCGGCACGCCTTTGGGCCCGGATTTTTTGCCGACCATCCGGACGAATTCCCCTTCCAGGGCGACCGGCCGGTGGCGCCGGTGCTGGAGATCCTCGAGCGCGGCGTGAACTCACCTTTGACCAGCAGTTGCGGTCGGCTTTTTGATGCGGTGGCGGCCATGGTGGGGCCCTGGGCCGAGGCGAGTTACGAAGCCCAGGCCGCCATCGAGTTGGCGGCCTTGACGACGGTCGAAGAAGTGCGCGAAGCCCAGCCCTTTGCCTTGGTGGTCGAGGAACTGCGTGACCGGCTGGATGACCTGAAGCTGGACACCCTAAGAGCCAGGGCCCAACTCCAGCTGCCCGTTGCCGCAATGATCAAGGCGGTGCGCGAGGCGCGGCGGGCGGGATTGAGCGCCGCCACCATCAGTGCCATGTTCCACCGCACCTTGATCGAAGTTCTGGCGCGGTCCGCCGGATGGGCAGCCGCGGGTCACGACACCAAAGACATCGTGCTGGCCGGGGGCGTTTTCCAAAACGAAATCCTGCTCGGCGAGTTGGAAAAACGTCTGCACCGCGATGGCCTGCAGCCCCGCCGCCCGCTGGCCGTACCATCGGGCGACGGCGGTGTCAGTCTGGGCCAGGCCGCCGTGGCTGCGGCCCGCATCGAGCAGTCCAAAGGAGCCCAGGCATGAAACATCTGGACGAATTCCGGGATCCGAAATTGGCCCAGCGGCTATTGGCCGAAATCCGCACAGCAGTCACCCGGCCCTGGGTCATCATGGAAATATGCGGCGGCCAGACCCACGCCATCATGCGCCACGGCCTGGACCAGTTGTTGCCGCCCGAGATCACCCTGGTGCACGGGCCGGGTTGCCCGGTGTGCGTGACGCCACTGGAAACCATCGACCGTGCCTTGGCCATTGCCGCCCGGCCGGAAGTGATCTTCACCTCTTTTGGCGACATGCTGCGGGTGCCCGGCAGCTGTGACGATCTGTTTCGAGTCAAAAGCCGCGGCGGCGATGTGCGCATGGTCTATTCGCCCCTCGAGACAGTGAACATGGCCCGCGAAAATCCGGAACGCGAAGTGGTTTTCCTCGCGGTGGGTTTTGAAACCACGGCCCCCGGCAACGCCATGGCCCTGAAGCAGGCGGCGGCCGAGGGGCTCACCAACTACTCACAAATCGTCAGCCATGTGCTGGTTCCGCCGGCCATGGAGGCCATCCTGTCGGCGCCGGCCAATCGGGTGCAAGGGTTTCTGGCAGCGGGGCACGTATGCGCCATCATGGGCTGGGAACAGTATGAACCCCTCGCCGAACGTTATGGCGTGCCCATCGTGCCCACCGGATTCGAACCGGTCGACATCCTCGATGGGATCCTGAAAACCGTGCGCCTGCTCGAAAGTGGAGAGGCCGGCGTGGCCAACCAGTACCTGCGCGCTGTGCGCAAACAGGGCAACCCGACGGCCCGCGCGGTGATGGATGAAGTCTACGAAGTCTGCGATCGCAAATGGCGGGGCATCGGCACCATCAACGGCAGCGGGTTGCGCGTGCGCGAGCACCTGGCGGGCTATGACGCCGAACGAAAGTTCGAAGTTGCGGACATCACCCCGAACGAGCCGGCCGTTTGCATCAGTGGTGAAATCTTGCAGGGCCTGAAAAAGCCCGATGAGTGCCCGGCCTTTGGCACCGACTGCACGCCCACCTCGCCCTTCGGGGCCACCATGGTCTCCGGCGAAGGAGCCTGCGCCGCCTACTACCGTTATGCACGAAGGGGTTTGAAATGACAACACAACCGGACCCGAGCCGGATGAATTGCCCTCTGCCGCTGCTGGATCACGAGACGATTCAATTGGCCCACGGCGCGGGTGGGCGCCTTTCGGCCGACCTCATGGAAAAGCTCATCCTGCCCCGCTTTCGTTGCGCCGAACTGGAGGCGCTGGGCGACCAGGCAGTATTGGAGTTGGCGCCGGGGCGGGTGGCTTTTTCGACCGATACTTTTGTGGTCAGCCCGATATTTTTCCCGGGCGGCGACATCGGCGACCTGGCCATCAACGGCACGGTCAACGACGTGGCCATGAGCGGGGCCAAAGTCGAGGCGCTGAGTGTGGGGCTGGTGTTGGAGGAAGGCCTGCCCATGGCAGATTTGCACCGAATTTTGTGTTCGATGGAGCGGGCGGCCACCGACGCAGGTGTGCGCATTGTTACCGGTGATACCAAGGTGGTCGACAAGGGCAGCTGCGACCAGATTTTCATCAACACCTCGGGGTTGGGCGTTATTCCCGCTGGGTTGGACCTGTCACCACGGCACATCCGGCCCGGCGATGCGGTGCTGGTCTCAGGCACCTTGGCCGACCAC
>DAOVTU010000081.1 GCA_030632925.1 Candidatus Krumholzibacteriia bacterium
ACCGAACTACATGCCGCCCGAGCAGGTGCGCTGCGAACCGGCGGACAACCGCTCAGACATTTTTTCCTTCGGCGCAGTCATGTACCACCTGATCACCGGACACCGGCCCTTCGCCGGCCGCACCACCACCGAAATCCTGGCCTCGGTTCTGCGCGATACGCCGGCGGCCGCCATGTCAGTGAACCCCAAGTGCCCTGCGCCGCTGAGCCATCTGATCGACCGCTGCCTGATCCGTGAGCCGGACAAACGGTTCCAGGACGCCGCCGAACTGCGGTTGCAACTTGAAGACATCCGGTCCCAGGCCGACCGTGAAGCCGAAGGCGCCGTCCACTCCATCGCCGTGCTGCCCTTTGCCGACATGAGCCCCGGCCAGGACCAGGAGCACTTCTGCTCGGGCATCGCCGAAGAAATCATCAACGCACTCAACGGAATCGACGAACTCAAGGTCGTCTCGCGCATGTCCTCGTTCCAATACCGCGACATGGGCGGCGACACCCGCGAAATCGGGCGCAAACTGGGCGTCAACACCCTGCTCGAAGGCAGCGTCAGCAAGTCTGGTAACCAGTTGCGGATCATGGCCCAGTTGATAGACGTCTCGGATGGTTGCCACATCTGGACCCAGCGTTTTGTGCGCGAGCTGAGCGACATTTTCGAAGTTCAAGACGAGATCGCCCAGTGCATCGTGCGCGCCCTGCGATTGACCATCGACCCCAAGCGCGACAAGAGCCTCGTGGCCATCGGCACCAACGACCCCACGGCCTACGATTTCTACCTGCGCGGTCGCGAATTTTTCCGGCGCTGGGGCAAACGCAACGTCGAAATCGCCCAACGCATGTTCGACCAGGCCACGGCCATCGATCCGGATTTTGCCGCCGCGCGAGCCGGCCTGGCCGACACCTACTCGTTCATGTACATGTACATCAACAGCCAGCCGGACAACCTGGAGCAGTCCGACCGCAACAGCGCCCTGGCCCTGGAACTGGAAGCGGCCCTGGCCGAATGCCACGCCTCACGCGGCTTGGCCCTGTCGCTGCGCAAGCACCACGAGGCCGCCGCCCGCTGTTTCCGCACGGCCATTGAATTGGACCCCACCTTGTACGAGGCCTACTACTATTTCGCGCGCGATCTCGTGGTCCAGGGCCAGTACAAGGAAGCCATCACGTACTACGACAAGGCCCACCGAGCCAGCCCCGACGACTACCAGATTCCCATCCTGCAGGCCCAGATCTACCACACTCTCGGCCGCACCGAAGAAGAAGAAAAAGCCAACCGCCTGGGCATGGAGCTGGCCGAGCGGGCCATCCTGCTGAACCCCGAAGACGCGCGCGCCTGCTACATGGGCGCTGGCGCCATGATTCGTTTGGGTCAGGCTAAACGGGGGTTGCAGTGGAGCAAACGGGCGCTGGCGCTGGATCCGGATGACCCCGCCATCTTGTACAACGTGGCCTGCAGCCTGTCAGGATTGGGGCAACTGGAAGACGCCATAGACTGCCTCGAGCGCACGGTCAAGGTTGGCGCCGCGTACAAGGACTGGATGCAGAACGATTCGGACCTGGATCCCCTGCGTGAGGAAGACCGGTTCAAGGCGTTGGTGGCGAGTTTGGGGTAGGTGCGCGGAATTCGAAATCGCGCAGAGCATCCCCGGTCAAAACATCATGGACATATGTGTGACGGGAAACGGTGTTGCGCAAGAGTCACGGCGTCATTGATCGTCCAGAACCCATCGTTGTTCAAGTCCGCGCAATACTCTTTGGCTGCATATACCGGGATCATGGCGAGCCTGTCATCCTCATCGACGATGCCACTGCAGTCAAAGTCCACGCTGTTGAATTGGACGCCCAGATCGTATGGCGTGACGGAGCAGTCGACGCCGCTGATACTAAATGTAATCGTGGGGATCGTCGTGCAACTTCCAGCCGATAGAGGGACCTGAAACGATGTGAAACCTTCGACATCCGTATTTAAATCGGCAACAAAAGTTCCGACACTGCCGCGACAGTCACAGAAACCTTCCAACTGGAGAAACATGTCATGCGCCGGATAATTGGCAATCGGAATACCATTTTCGAGCACCTGGCCGGTGATCGTCACGATGCCTCGGGTGCTCTGGAGCCAGGCTTGGGCTACGGGATCTCCATCACCCTGGGGACAAACCATCATCCCGACCGGAGAAGGCCCGGCTGTGCTTGGCGGGATGGTCAGCAGGCATGTTTGCTGTGCCGATGCCGTGCCTATCCCGATCACTGTCGTCAGGCAAACAACTGCGATGGTCATCAATATTGATTTCAAAACCGAATCCTTCCGAATTGAGCGGAGCAAAAACCGCTTCGGTGTGGCGAACTTCTACCGCACTAAAGTCATCCGTCTGGTCTCACTGACACCCAGCGCCTCGATCCTGTAGAAATAGACTCCGGACGCCACCGGCCCGCCTTCGCTGTCCAACCCGTTCCACACAACTTCATGGGCACCGGGACCAACGGTCTCACCGTCCACCAAGACCCGCACCCTATGGCCCGAGACGTCGTGCACCAGCAGCGTCACTCGCCCTTCACTGGCCATCGAATATTTGATCGTTGTGCGCGGGTTGAACGGATTGGGCTGGCATTGCTCAAGCACCACGGGGCTGGGCAACCCCTGCTCGGGTACGTCTGACACACCACCGTTGACTGTCGCAACCGAGGCATTGACGTTGCCCGATGGCAACCCCAGGGCCACGATCGCAACACCCGCCGAATAGGCAGGCAGGCCATCTTCAATGGATTGAGAGACGGACGGCCCGATGAAGATGTCCATGGGGAAGTTGTCCATCAGTACAAGCTCCCACGTCACAAATACGACCGCCGAGGACTGCGGCAGTGGCGAGGCCAGCCCCACGATGTAGTCGCCTTGCGACTGGCTTTCGCTGTTGCCCAGATCCACCGCCTGAAACGGCAGGCTGTTGCCAAGGCGTGCGAAAGAGTTCTCGAGGCCGGGCGGCACAACGAAGGTGTAGCTCAGCTCGGCGCCCCAGATATCGGCGGCTGTCGGGTTGGTGATGATCACGTAGGCGGTGAAAGGAACATTGGGGGTGCTGGCGAAATTCGTGATCGTCGCGCCGGAGTCGAAATACACGCCGATGTGGTCAGGGAGCGGATCAACGGGTACTGATAAGGCGCTTGTGGCCAAGAAGAAAAGGCACAGGACGAGAATCGTTTTTTTCAATTGGCTGCCCCATTTCGAAGTCAGGACTGAACCAGGATCTGTACGAGATTCTTCGAGCTATAGCACATTGGGTGATGCAAGAGGGATTATTTCCGACTTTTTTCATCCTGTTTCTAAAGCCTGTGCCTTCAACTGGCGGCTTGATGATAACCTGTTATCATATTCTGGATAACAGGCATCGCGACGTACACCTCATACGGTGTGCCCGATCGTCTGCGGTGCATTTGTCGCCCTAGGGGTAGGCAAGCAGCACGGATCCCATGACCGGATCTTCAGTTTGACAACGCCACTCCCAGCCGGCGACGGCCTTCAACCGATTAGGGGGAAGCCATGTCTCGATGGCAGTGGCGGCGTGTGCCTCAGCACTCACATATTCATTTTTTAAGCATACTGATGTTGACCCTCTTCTTCAGTTTCATGATTGCTGGCTGCGGCGGTGATGACGATGGCGGGACCGATCCGGTCGATACGACGCCACCGACCGTGGTGGCGGCCGACCCGGCCGACGGCGGTACGAATGTCTCCCGCCACACCACGCTATCGATCACGTTCTCCGAAGCACTGGCCGCAGCAACCGTAGTCCCGACAAACATCTTCATCGAGGGTGTGGCCGGTGCCTGCGTTTGCGATGGAGCGACAACTGTCTTCACCCCGGCACAGGTGCTGGCTCCGCAAACCGAATACACGGTCACTGTGACGACCGGCATCACCGACCAAGCCGGCAATGCTTTGGCCCAAGCGTGGAGTTCGACGTTCACGACCGAGGTCGTGGAGGTGCCCGTCGCCGATGCCGGCGCTGATCAGGTGGCCGCCAGCAAGGCGCTGGTCGCTCTTGACGGCACCGACAGCGCATCGGCCAACGCGGGCCCCTTGAGCTGGACCTGGACACAGGTCGCCGGACCGGAAGTGGGGAATTTCTCAGGCGAGACCCCCTCCTTTACCGCGCCCGACGGTGTATCCAGTCTGGTTTTCGAACTGGTTGTGACCGAAGACGGCGTTCCCAGCGACCCGGACGAGGTGACAGTAATCGTGGTCCCGGATCCGGGCGATGTCTGCTTCGTCAGCCCCGGCGGTAACGACGACGCCGATGGCATGTACGGCACACCAGTGGCAACGCTCAGCCGGGCGATCGCCGTGGTCACTGATGCCGGTACTGGCGGGCATATTCTGGTGGCCGGCGGCAACTATGGTGAACCCTTCGCCCTGCAGGCCCAGCTTGCGTTCTACGGCGGTTTTGATCCGGAAACCTGGCGTCGAGACCCCGCCCTGTATCGAACCCGGGTCCTGCGTGGCATCGCAGGCACCGGACTGCACGGTTTGTGTCTCGACGGCCTGCACATCCTGAGAACGGATCTTGCCGATGGCCTGGCCGGTATCGCCGGCGTCAGCTTCAGCGGATCCAACGACGTCGTGATCCGGAACTGTTCCGTCACCGGGCCGGACGCCGTGGAGCCTGGCGCCAGTGCGATGGCCCTGCACATGTTCGGCTGTGCCCGGCCGGTGATCGACGATTGTGATCTTCAATCCGGCTCCGGTGCCGGCGGCGCTCCCGGGACCAACGGTGCAATCGCCGAAATCGGTGCGGACGGAACCGGTGGTCACAGCAATGGAACCGTCGGCTACGGCGGCGATGGTGGTGGCCCCGCGGATGTCGACTGCGATGGCGGCCGCGGCGGCAGTTGTGACGGTTTCCTGTACGAAGACGGCAAGAGCGGCCAATGCGTCAACGGCGGCAGCGGCGGCAGTCGCGGCGGTTACGATGGCGCTGACGGCGGCGACGGAGAGCCCGGGACAGTCGGCGCCGGCCACTTCAGCGTGGACAAGAGCTGGTCCTTCGGCGGTGTCACGGACCATTTGTACGACGCCACTCTGGCACGCGGAGCTGAAGGCCTGCACGGTCAAAATGGCGGTGGTGGCGGCGGCGGCGGCGCGGGCACGGCCAGCTTCATGGACGATGGCGGCGGTGGCGGCGGCGGTGGCGGTGGTGGAGAAGGTGGCCGTTTGGCGACCGGTGGTTTTGGCGGCGGCGCTGCCATCGGCATCCTGTTTTCCGCATGTACCGATCCGTTGTTGGCCCGGCTCAGAATCCACACCGGTGACGGTGGTGACGGCGGCCCCGGCGGCAACAGTTCGAGCGGTGGCAGCGGTGGCCTGGGCGGGCCTGGCGGAGTCGGCAAGTTGTATCAGGCCGACAAGTCCGATAAGGCAGGCGTCGGCGGCGACGGCGGCGATGGCGGCACCGGCGGCAAGGGCGGCGACGGCGGCAGTGGCGGCGGCGGCCCGGTGATCGCCGTTCTGTTCAATTTCTGCACCTATGACCTCATGAACATCGACTACGGCAGTCCCGAGCTCGGCGCACCCGGCACCGGCGGCGACAACCCCTCCGTCGAAGGCGACGAAGCCGCCGACGGACAAGTGGCCGAGTTCAAGGTGTTGGCCGAATAATGAATCCTGCCCCGGCGCCCTCCCCGGGCGCCGGGCGGCGATAAGGAGACGGAACATGAATATATCGAGACTCGGGCGCAGATGTATTTTTGCCCTGATGCTATGTGTGGTGACCTGGGGCGGCGGCTGCAGCAACAGCGACGACCCGGTCGTCATCGAGGATCGTGATTTCGACGCCGTCCTCAATGCCACCGGCGGGTTCGAAGACGTGGTCGAGGTGAATGAAGTTGCGGTGGAAGATCCCGTCCTCGACTCCGTCAACAGTCAGGACTATTTCTGCACCACGACCCATTACGACATCAACCACATGCCCGACGACTACCCCCTGTACAACCCCAACTCCGGAGTGCTATTCCCAGGCAACCTGCTGCAGGGCGCTACGCTGGACCAGAACACACCCGAATCTGTCGTTGTGGCGCGCGGCCCGGGCGATGTCACGATGACCATCCTCAACGGATCGCCCAGCGTGACCCGCCACGTGGATGAAGTCACCCTGGCCAGCATGATGCAGGCCCAGAACGAGATCATCGCCACGGCGGTCGACACCGTGCCGGCCCGCTTCACGTTTATCTCCGAGGAAGTGCATTCCCAAGACCAGTTGGCCATGTATCTGGACGTCGAGGTCGGCAATTTTGTCCAACAATTCGGCGCTTCACTGGACGTGAACTGGTCTGAATCCTACAACCGCTTCGTGGTGAAATTGAATCAGAGCTTCTTCGACATGGTCTTCACACCGCCCAACCAGACGGCGGATTTCTTTGGTCCCAACGTGACCGCCGCCGACCTGGCGCGGTTCACTGGTCCCGGTAATCCTCCGTGCTATATCTCGCAGGTAACCTACGGCCGCATCTTCTATCTGGTTATCGAGTCAACCTCATCGGTGCTCGACATCCGAACGGCCATCAGGTACTCGTGCGACGCGGCCGTGGCCAATGTGGCGATGCAGGCGGGTGCGCAGTACATCGGTGAACTGGAGAACGTCAACATCCGGGCCTTCGCCCTCGGTGGCGATGCGGCCATGTCGATCATGGCCATCACCAGCGACTTCAACGAGCTGAAGGATTATCTGGCCCAGGGCGGTGGAATCCGCACCGGCGCACCGATTTCCTACGTCGTATGCGATGTGGCCAACCCCTCGCGGGTAGTCAACATGGCCATCGCTGCGAACTTCGACGTGGTCAATTGCATTCCCGTCGGCGAATCCTATGAGAATCCGTTCTTCTGGTTCCGCGCTGACCAGAACATCGATCTCGACGCTTCGAATCACGTCCTGGAGTGGAGAAACTACATCGATGAACCGGCGGGCATGGCGGCCCGACCGGATCTGCCGGACTTCACCTCGGCCGGAGACTGGGCCGCCAACGACGCCAACGGTCACGCCTGCGTCACCTTTGGTCCTCCAGTTGCAGGAGAACAATGCGGCGGGCGCCTGAAATTTCCGGGGGTCACGTTCAGTGACGATACGGATTGGACGGTGGTCGCGGCGATACGCCTGCGGGACAATTCACCGACCTTCCCTGCCTATTTCATCTTTGGTGATCGCACCGAAGACCGGTACCGGCTGGAGCTGGGCTTCCGCAGCCCAACCAGAATGACAATGACCACCGGCGACCAGCAGTTGGATGCCGTGGTCGCAGTGCCCCTCGATGAATTCAACGTCTACACCTTCCGATTCAGCCGGGATGCGGGCATGTCAATTTACGTCAACCTGGATATTGAGCCGGCGGCCGTCGACCCAGCGCTGACGGCCCGCCTGTTGGGATTCATGGGGGCATCGGTCGGGTCGTGCAATGGGACCGAGTTGCAGATCGCGGACCTGAGGGCCTTCGGTTTCGCGGTGAATCCTGCGCAGCGGCTGTGTCTTGTGAAGGAAATGTTCAATTATTACGGGTACTAGGGCGGAGGTTGTGGCTTAGGAATTTTGTTTTCATACCCCTTGCCGGTTGATCCGGCGAGGGGGGCCAGTATGCCATCAAACAAAAAGACCGCCCGATAAAGAGCGGCCAACGTGCCGTATCCAAATTGATTGGTCGGGGCAGAGAGATTCGAACT
Source organism: Candidatus Krumholzibacteriia bacterium (assembly GCA_030632925.1). Lineage (GTDB taxonomy): Bacteria > Krumholzibacteriota > Krumholzibacteriia > LZORAL124-64-63 > LZORAL124-64-63 > JAGRNP01. The sequence goes on from DAOVTU010000081.1 coordinate 7,699, forward strand.
CCCGACATCCTGCTCCCAAAGCAGGCGCGCTACCGGACTGCGCCATGCCCCGACCCAAGTCCGTCGCCGTGTAGGCGAGCCCTAGAAATAACGGCCAGATGGCCCCCTGTCAAACTTCACCTCAAATCAGGCCCAATCAATTCACCCCGGCGATCGCGAATTCCGCCCGAAACTCCCGCTCCAAACGCCTTCTGGTGGCCCGATCCAGGCGGCCGGTGCCGCACGAAGTCAGCACCAGTTCCCGTTCCACACCTGCCTCCATCTGCAGTTTGTGCAACCGCTGCGCCAGCCACGGATAAGACCTCACCCGCGCCAAATCGGCCACCTCAAGGCTCGCCGCCACCTCATACCGATCCCGGTCCTCGGTGCGCACCAGAATAGCCAGCACGCCGCCCTCGGCCTCCCCCTGCCACTGATCGACCGGCACTGGCCGCGTCAGGCAGTCGTCGAAGAAATCCTGCAGGTCTGTCCAGGCAATCGAAGTATCAGCCACCTCCGTCAGCGGCTGCTCGACCACCACCAGATCCGTGGCCATGAAGTGCCCCACCAGCATGAACACCAACAGCGCCGCCACACCGGCCAACAGGCGCCCCGGTTGCCAATTGCGCCGACCAAACATACCCGTCCGCCGCGCCAGGGCCACCGCAACCGCCGCCTCAAGAGCCTCTTCATCCGGCCCGGGCTCCGTTCCGGCTCCCAGGGCGCCGTTTACAGCGTCCATATCCCGGCGCCAAGCTGCGGCCAACCCCTGGCAATCCCGGCAGCCCTTAAGGTGCCCCTCAATCGCCTGGGCGTCGTTGCCCTCCAGGTCTCCCCCGACCCACAGCGCCAACAGTTCCTGCACCTGTTCACAATACATTGGTCTTCCTCTCCGCATCATTCAGCGCCAGCCAACGGGCACGCACCGCGTGTCGGGCTCGCGCCAGATGCACCCGCACCGTGCTGGCTGTCATCTTCAACTGCTCAGCGATTTCAGAGGCCGAAAAGCCCTCCATATCCCGCAGTACAAATACTGCCCGCTGCCGCGTCGACAAATCCGCCGCCAGACGTTCGATCAATGCCCACTCAGACTTCGCCGCCACCATCTCATCGGGTCGCGCGGAATGGTCTGCCTCCACTTCCGCCACTTCCGACAACGGCACCCGCTCGATCACATTTTCGTGCCGCTGCAGATCCAGTGCCACTCTGGTTGCCATCTGGGCCAACCACGGCAAAAAAGGGCG
>DAOVTU010000149.1 GCA_030632925.1 Candidatus Krumholzibacteriia bacterium
CAAGACGTCCATGCTTTGGGCGCGGGTGATACGCGGCACCATTTCCAGGGAGAACGCGGTCACGCCCTTTTTCGCCATGGCACTGGTGGCGGTCGGATTGCCCAACGGATCCTGCATGCCGATGACGACCTGGCCGGCCTTGGTCGACTCCAGGCCAGCCGCTTCGGCATCCACACCGGGGCCGTTGATCTGCAGGATGATGTCGGATTTGGCAAAAAGATCGGACCGCGAAACGATCTCAGCCCCCTTGCCCTGATATTCAGCGGTGGGGTATCCGGCGGCTTCGCCCGCCCCATCCTCGACCACAATTTGCAAGCCGGCTTTCACCAGCGGCGGTACCGATGCCGGTACCAGGGCCACGCGTTTTTCGCCGGGACCTTGCTCCCGGGCGATGCCAACGATCATAATGAACTCCCGTCTCAAGTATTCCAATCAGCCGGGCTTTCCCGCATCGGCAGAAAGCACCAATGCGGGGTAAATTACACCACTTATTGTATACGCGCCTCCGGGAACCGTCAACGCAAGTGATTGCAATGGGATAATGGTCGGATGATATGGCATATTATTGAATAGACGTTGCCAGAAAAGGCATAAACCGAGCAAATAGTATCGCTAAACTCCATGATTTTTGACCATCAAGACCTAAATAGCTCCGAATTGTCAGTATTTTGCAGTTTTGGATTAGATCGTTGTTTTCCTATTCACATTATGGTATTATACGCTAAACCCGTGAGATTTAGCTCATTCTCAGAAGGAGACACCCTTGAAAAAATCACTATTGTTGACCGTTTCGGTGCTGCTGATCGCCAGTGTTGCAGTTGCCGCTGTTATCGTTTCTGACACCTTCAGCTACGCTGATGGTTCCCTGGTTGGCAACGGCATGTGGGCCTCTCACAGCGGTACCGCTGGTGACTTCCAGGTCGTTGCCGGACAGGCTGTCGTGACCCACGGCGCTCCTTCCGAAGACGTGAACCTTCCCTTCGCAGCCACCGGTGGCGGCGACGTTTTCTTCAGCTTCGACTTCTCGGTTGATGACCTGGGTGCCCCGTACTCCGGTGGAACCGACTTTGAGTACTTCGCGCATTTCAAGGATGACGGCTTCAACTTCCGCGGCCGCATGGACATCCAGGCCCCGAACGGCGCCGGCGATTACACGGTTGGTATCTCGTCCATCGGTTCGACCGCTGACGTGACCTACCCGCTGGACATGACCTACGGCATGACCTACAACGTCATCGTGCGTTACGATCAGGATGCCAACATTGCCCAGATGTGGATCGATGCCTCCATGGACACCGACCTGTCCGTGACCGGCCTGGACGAGGCTGATCCTGGTACCCCGATCACCGGCTTCGCCCTGCGCCAGTCGGACTCGACCATGAACGAGACCATCCGCGTCGACAACCTGGTCGTTTCCAACGACTGTGCTGATGTCTTCGCTGGCTGTGGCCCGGTTGGCGTGGAAGAGCAGACCTGGGGCGGCGTCAAAAGCATGTTCCGCTAGAGTCTACTTGCTCGACTTACTATCCTGAGGGATAGAGAGAACCCCCTGTGGCCTTTGGCTGCAGGGGGTTTTTCGTAGCCAGTGCCGGCGCAAAACTGTACCATATTCGTATGAATTACGAACAAGACCCCGACATCACTCGTCTTCTGCTCGAATTCGACCCCCAGCTCACCCTCGCACCCGGATCCCAGGAACGCCTGTTGGAACGGGTCTACGCCGAGTTGCGCGCCACCGCCAGAGGCCTGATGTCCCGCGAGCGCATTGAGCACACCCTGCAACCCACCGCCCTGGTCCACGAAGCCTGGCTGAAAATCATCAACCAGGATCGCGTGCAGTGGCAGGACCGGGCCCACTTTCTGGGCATCGCCGCACGCTGCATGCGCCAGGTTCTGGTGGACCACGCGCGAGCCCACGGCGCGGCCAAGCGCGGCGGCGATTTCCATCAGGTCACCCTCGATGAAGGACTGCTCGCCGGCGCCTCCCAGGAACTGCAACTGCTGGATCTGGATGGTTGCCTGAACAGGCTGGCCGAGCTGGACCCCCGGGCCTCACAAGTGGCCGAGATGCGCATTTTCGGTGGGGCCACCGTGGCCGAAATTGCCCACAACCTGCAGGTCTCCAAACGCACCGTTGACGGCGACTGGTCCATGGCGCGGCTGTGGCTGAGTCGCGAGCTGGAGGCCGGTTGATGGACCGCGAATTTTTCCAACTGGCCAAGGAAATTCTCATCTCCACCCTGGAGTTGCCTGCGGATCAGCGCGCGGACTATTTGCGCCAGGTGTGCGGCGACCGGTCCGACCTTTTAGCCGAAGTGCAGAGCCTGCTGGCCCGGCAGGATGCGCCCTCTTCCCTGGTCGAAGGCGGTGTGGTGCGGGTCAGCCGCCCGATGCCTACGACCATCGGCCCCTACCAGGTGATAGAGATCCTGGGCGAAGGCGGCATGGGTGTGGTTTACCGCGGGCGCCAGAGCACGCCCATCAAGCGCGATGTGGCCATCAAGATCCTGCACGCCGGCCTGAATACGGAGCGGGTGCTCGAACGTTTCGCCTGGGAACGGCGCTCCCTCGCGCGCATGAACCATCCCAACATCGCCAGCATTTTGGACGCCGGCACGGCCGACGATGGCCACCCGTACGTGGTGTTGGAGCTGATCGACGGCACGCCGGTGACCAACTGGTGCCGGGAACACGAGGGCTCCATCGACCAACGCCTGATTATGATGGAAAAAATCTGCCAGGCGGTGCAGCACGCCCATGACCGTGGCGTTTTGCACCGTGACCTAAAACCCGGCAATATCCTGGTGCGCGACATAGACGGCCAACCCACCCCTTGTATCATCGACTTCGGCATCGCCAAGGCCCTCGACGATACGCAGGACGGAGAGGCCAGTATCGAACTGACCATGGAAGGCCAACAGGTGGGCACGCCCGCCTATATGAGCCCCGAACAACTGGCCGGACGCACCGATGAAGTGGATGTGCGCACCGACGTCTACGCCTTGGGAGTCATCCTTTACGAACTGCTGGCAGGGCGCCGACCTTTCGACGATGAACACCTGAAGGGAAGCCAGAGTCGGAACAACCCGCCGCTGCCCAGCAAGGCTGCTGCGCAGAACCCACTGAAGGGCGACCTGGACAATATTTGCCTGATGGCCATCCGGCCGGAGGCCGAGCGGCGATACCGTTCAGCGGCCGACCTGGCTGGCGACCTGGTGCGGCACCGCGAAGGGCAACCGGTGCATGCGTCACCCGACAGCTGGCGCTACCGAATGGGCAAGTCCGCCCGGCGCAATCCGGTGCAGGTTTCATTGGCGGCAGCCGTTTTGGTATTTGTGCTGTCCGGAGTGTTCTTTTTGGCCTACCACGCCCGCCGCCTGGACACCGAACGTGACCGGGCGCTGGTCGCCGAAAGCCTGGCCCACCAGGAGGCCGCAGCTGCCGAAAATATAGCAGGCTTCCTGGAAGGCCTTTTTCTGGACATGGACCCCCACCAGGATGGCCCAGCCGCCACGACAGCCCTTGAACTGTTGGACAATGGCGCAGCTCGATTGGGTGACGAATTGCAGGAACAACCCGGCACCCGCGGCCGCCTCTGGAATATCATGGGTCGGGTGAATCAGAATATCTCTCGTCACGAGGTGGCCGAAACCCAGGCCCGTCAGGCACTGACGGCGTATGCCGAAGTGCCAGACTCCACGGCCACCTATCAGCAGAGAGCCGAGACTTTCGAGATGCTGTCTGCAGCCCTGCACGACATGGGGCGCTACGCCGAGGCCGAAATCGCCTCCCGCCATACTCTGGAGCTCTACAGTCGCGCCGTGCCGGAGCCGGACGTTGTTCACCTTCGTCGCCTGACGGGCCTGGCCATTGCCGTCCAGGCTCAGGGCCGTCTGGTCGAAGCCCAGGACATGTTCCAGATGGGCATCGAGCAAAGTCATGCCCTGGGTGAAGCGGGTGCAGCAGAAGGCGCCATCATGCAGGACATGCGCGGCTATATTCTTTACAAGCGGGGGTACTACAAGGAGTCACTCGCCGACGTGACGGCCGCCTTGGCTACCAACCGGCAGCTGTTGCCGGGTGACAGCATGGAGCTGGTTTCCTCGTTGAACAATGTTGGCGGCATGAACCTCGAGTACGGCAACCTGGATAAGGCCGAGGTGCACATTGTCGAATCCAAAGAAATGCTGGAACGCATTTTTCAGGGCAAGGACAATCCGGCCATCACCCGGTCCATGTTTCATCTGGCCCGCATTGCTCTGGCCAGACAGGACACCGCCGCGGCCGTTGCCGGTTTCGAGGAGGCCTATACCCAATCGATTCGGCAACTTGGTCCTGACAATCCCAGTACCTGGCGTACCGCCGAAGGCCTGGCCCGGGCGCGGTACCTGCAGGGACGGTGGCCCGAAGCGCGCGACCTGCACCTGCAGGCTCTGGCTGGCTGGGCGGAAAATGCCGGTCTGAACAACATCCGTACTCTTGACTGCCGGCGTCGGTATGGTCGTTTTCTTCTGGATACGGGAGACCTGGCCAGGGCCCGCAAGGAACTGGAACTGACCATCGCCGGCTATGAAAAAGATTTCGAGCCGAGCCACCCAAAACTGCATGGCGCGCGGGTGGAACTGGCTGCAGTTCTTTTGGCCCAGGGCGACAACAATACCGCCAGATCCCTCTTGCAGAAGGCCCTGCCGGCACTGGTGGAAACCTTCGGCAACGACGGGGAAATCTGCGTACGGGCCCGCAACTTATTGGCCCGGGCAGGCTGAGCCCACCCGGACCAACTCCCTCCAACCCACTCCTGACCTACAGCGAATATTTAACCAGCAACTGCTGCACCAACCACTCGCGCTGGGCATCGTTGATGGCCTCGCCGTAGGCCTTGACCTCGGCGACCTCCACCAGACTGCCGCTATCGCTGCCGAGGCGGGCCCCGATGTACTGCAGCAGGTTGCCCGTCATGGCCTGGTCGACCGCCGCCGTTGTCGTCGAACCGTTCAACCACACCTTCATGCCTTCGGTCTGGCTGAAACTGAAGGTGTAGATCTGGAACCCGGTCAATGGCAGGCTCACCGGCGCATCCAACCGTGGCCCATCATGACCCATGGTCACTTGACTCGGGTTGCGGAAACCCAACTCCAGATTCGTGCGCGCGGTCACGCCGCTGCCGAAGATGAAATTGGTGGGATAGTCCATGGTCGACGAGACCGTGCGGGCCACCACAATCACCGTGTAATCGCTCTGCTGGAAATCCAGGCCGGGAAAGCCCAGTGAATTTCCGAAGCTGCCGCCACCGTTGCCAAATCGTACGACAGGTTTGCCGTTCAGAACGTTTGCCCGGTACAACCCGCCACTGGTTTTTCCATCCAGCGGCGTGGCGGCCATGCTGACGTCGGCAAATGAGTCAGCCCACCGTGTCACGCGGTTGGATCCGTCCTTGGATATGCCCTGATCCGCCTTGTACCAGAGGATCGGGTTTTCGAAGGACTCACCGACAGGAGTGCATGAAGTCACATCGTACTCCGTGGCCACGGCCACACTGACGATGCGGTCACGGTGGGCCACGCTGCGCACCACATAAGACAGCGGCACGCCCGTATTGATCTGGCCACCCTGGGCCAGGAATATTTTCAGGGTCTCGAAGTCGGTGGTGATTGAACTGATGGCCGACTCGCTCTCGCCGCCGAGGGCGTAGGCCGAGATTTTCACATTGTCCAGATCCTTGACGTATTCCGCGTCCACACCCAGCTGACCACCAGCCGCCGCGGTGCGGAATGAGGCATCAAGGCTCGCTTCAATTTCCGTGCTGGAAGCCGTGGACTCGATCAGCAGGTAAAAGATGCGGCCGTAAGTCACCGACGAGATAAACGACGCCGGATTGCCTGGACCCACAAAGGGTTCGAGTTCTTCGGGCCGGACATCCACGGCGAAGAAATCTTCCACCGCGGTGGGTATCTCAAAGGCCATCGTGAAGTAACTCTGCACCAGCTTGACCACGAAACGGTTGTATTCGAAGTCGTGGTGGAAATCCAGCGAGGCGTCCACCGAACCGAACAGGTTGTTCACACCCACGTCCAGGGCCAGGGCAAATTCTTCGCGGCTGCGCACCTCTTCGAGAGTGAAGGTGAACCGGGCCGAAATGGTATTGTTGGCCGTGGCGATGATCTCGTTCTGGGCCTGCAACGCACTGCCGAGGCTGACCACAGGAATGGTCCGGCTGACCGATGGCGACCCGTTCAGGATCGTCATCACGACCACTCCGCCGCCACGACGCACCGGGATCGGGTTCGGGGTGGCCTGCCCCAGGGAGGCGCCCTGGAGCAGGTTGCCGGGATAGATCACTTCGGCGTTGGGGTCGAACTGCGGAAATTCGCCCGGCGCCTCGACCACGCTGTAGCGTGTTGTGGTGCAGAAAAAATCTTCGTTGCCGACCGTTTCGAGAATGGTCTCTTCTTCCAGCACATCATTTTCGGGCACCGGCACCTCGAACTCGCCACCGGTCTTGAGCACACCATCAAAATCTCCGGGTTGACCGGGTGCAGCCGGATCATCACTGCTGCACCCGAAGAGCACGAAAGTCATCAGGGTCAGCAGGACCAGCAGCCTGGTGCGTTGTTGATTCGTTTTGTTCCAGTTCATTGTATTCTCCTTTCGTCAGGTTCAGCGTTTGGCCTGGGCCAGTTTGGTGATTTCTTCCGAATCGGTGACAACCTTGAAGTCGCCCGTGATGCCGTTGTTTCCGGCGTTGCCTTTCTCATCGGGGCGCACTCCGCCACGACCGGCTGTGCCCGTGGTGATGCTCGTGCTCGGCGAGAGATTGACCGTGCTGCCGGCGGACTGCAGGACACCCAGACTGGGGCCGCCGCCACCGCCAGCTCCGAAACCACCCACGCCGCCACGGCCACCGGGGCC
>DAOVTU010000435.1 GCA_030632925.1 Candidatus Krumholzibacteriia bacterium
ACACCGGAGCACCGGTCAGGTATTTTGCCGGACATGGAAACCACAACAAAAAAACACGACCTGGGCCGTGGGCGCAGCCGACCTTCGCGCACGACCTGGGGCGCCCTGGCGGCCGGCCTCGTGATGACCGCGGGGCTGCCTCCGTATCCCGGCACCGGTGCCCTGGTGCCGTTGGCCATGGTCATTCTCTTTTGGGCCCTGCTGGGGGCCGACAAGCCCGGTCGCACGGCCTGGTTCTTCGGCCTCACTCATCAGGTGAGCACCCTTTATTGGCTGTTCCTGCTGGACCCATCCAAATCCATTCCCAGCCCGATCCTGGTACCGGTGCAGGCGCTGGCCGCCATCGGGTATGTGAGTCTGTTCTACTTGCTGTTCGGTTGGGCCCATGGGCTGGTGCGCGCCCGGTTCGGCACGGCCCGGTCCCTGCTGGCCCTGCCGGTGCTGTGGGTGGCCATGGAGGCACTGCGCTCCCGGGGTGAACTGGGCTTCCCCTGGTGCCTGAGCGGGTCGTCGGTCATTGGTGGACCACTGCTGAGTCTGGCCAAAGCCTCCGGTGAGATTGGCGTGGGGGCGGGACTGGCCTTCGTGGCGGCCTTGGGGGCGGGATTATTGATCCGGCGCGGTGGCACTGCCGAACAAACCCTGGGGGCTCGCCCGGTCACGTTGTTGGTCGCCGGTACGGCTGTCGTCTGGGTCTTTCTATTTTTAGGCGCCCAGGTTGAGCCGAATTCCCCGGCCCGTCACGCCCATCTGGCCGACAGCCTCGGTTTCATCACCAACCCGATTCCGGTGGCGGCCATCCAGGCCGATGTGGCCCTGGCCGACAAATGGAACAGGGCCCGCCTGGACTCCACCAAGACTCCCTACCACGATTTGTCCGTGCAGGCGGGTAAGGACGGGGCTGAGCTGATCGTCTGGGCCGAGACCGCCGTGCCGGCCTACGTCAGGTACGATGCTGACCTCTTGAAATGGATGCGCGAGACGGTCATCGACGCCGAGGCCTGGTTGTTTGCCGGCTTCCCCGATGCCGACCGCAGCCCCGACGGCGAGGTGCGCACCTACAATTCATCCGGCCTGTTCGATCCGCGCGGCGCCCAGCGTGACCGTTATGCCAAGCACCACCTGTTGCCCATCGGCGAGTCCATGCCCTTCCAATCCCTGTTGCCGTTCCTGGCGGGCCTGGATGTGGGACAAGCCGAGTGGACACCCGGCCCGGTGCCCGAACCGTTGAATGTCGGCCTGGAAGATGGCGGCTTCCGCATCAGCGGCCTGATCTGTTTCGAATCGGTGTTTGGCGAGTTGGCCCGCGACTCGGTGCGGCGTGGTAGTCAGTGCCTGGTCGTGATCACCAATGACGGCTGGTTTGGCAAGTCGGCCGGCCCGCGCCAGCATGCCTGGATGGCGCGCCTGCGGGCCGTGGAGTGTGGAGTGCCCGTTATCCGCTGCGCCAACAATGGCATCAGTTTTGTGGCCGATGCCGACGGGCAGATTCTCGACAGTTTGGACCTGGGTCGGCGCGGCATCGTGCGGGCCGAAATCACGCCCGGTGCGGGGCGCACCCTGTTTGTCAAAGCGGGGGCCTGGCCGTTGTTCGGCTGGCTGGTGCTGTGGTTCCTGCTGGCGGCGTTGGGCCCGGTCGAGGCAAAGAAGCCATGACCGAGACCAACCGACACGTATTCAAACACTGCCCGCATTGCCGCACGGACATGGCCCGGCAACTCGAAGGCGGCCTCCAGCGTCCGGTGTGCCCGGCCTGTGGTTTTGTGCAGTACATGAACCCGGCGCCCGGCGCTGGCGTGATCGTCATGCGCGGCTCGAAAGTGTGCCTGGTCAAACGCAAGTTTGAGCCCAAGCAGGGCCAGTGGTGCTTACCAACCGGTTTTATGGAGTGGGACGAAGACGTGCAACTGACGGCCCGGCGTGAGGCCCAGGAGGAGACCGGACTGGAGGTCCGCCTGACCTCGTTATACGCGGTTGAGTCGGGTATCCTGCCGCCGGACATTCCGGTGTTGGTGGTGTTCTACCGCGCCGAAGAAACCGGGGGACACCTGGAAGCCGGCGACGACGCGGCCGAGGTCGAGTTCTTCGATTTGGACAACCTGCCGGATCCGATCGCCTTTGCCGCCCACCGCAAGGTGCTGCGCCGTCTTGACGCAGAAATGAAAACCGGCAAACCCAGTCAGGAGTCTGAAAGGTGACACCGATGTCCGGCCCCGTGAAAGTTGCTGTCCTGCTCTCGGGAAGCGGTCGCACGCTGGAAAATTTTTTTGCCAAGATGGAAAGCGGCGAGCTGCCAGTGGAGATCGTCGCGGTCGTCAGCAGCCGTCCCGGCGTGCGTGGCTTGGACATTGCCAGCGAACACGGTGTGCCGGCAGCGGCCTTTGGGCGCAAGGATTACCCAGACAAGGAAGGCCACAACGAGGCCATCAATACCTGGCTGGGCACTCACGCTCCGGACCTGATCGTGCTCGCCGGCTATCTCAGCTACTACATCAAGCCAGCGAGCTTCGAAGGCCCGGTGGTGAACATCCATCCGGCCCTGTTGCCCAAGTATGGCGGCAAGGGATATTACGGCGACAAGGTGCACCAGGCGGTTCTGGAGGCTGGCGAAACCGAAACCGGTTGCACCGTGCATCTGGTGGACGAAGTCTACGACAACGGAAAAATTCTGGGCCAGCAAAAGGTGCCGGTCCTGCCGGGTGACGACCTGCACACCCTGGCGAGCCGGGTCTTTGCGGCTGAGTGCGAACTCTATCCGGCGGTGTTGGCAAAAATGGCGGCAGATCTCGGCCAATAGAAAGACAATACGAACTGAAAAATAAACACCCCTCGCGGCAGAAGCCGGAGGGGTGTTTTACTTCCTCGCGGGATGCAGGCCCGTTTGGAAATGCGGGATCAGATCCCACGTCAATATACGATACTAGGTCAGGTTAGGGCAAACGTCACTATTTTCGTTGTCTTTATCTGCCGCATCACCCGTCATCAGGTACCGGTGCATGGCATCGGCCGCGACCCGACCCTGGCCCATGGCCAGAATCACCGTCGCGCCACCGGTGACGATGTCGCCGCCGGCAAAGACATTCTCGAAGCTCGTCTGCGCCACGTCGTTGATCGTGACCGTTCCGCGCCGCTCGTCACGGGCCAACTCGGGGCAGTCGGCCGATAGCAGCGGGTTGGGTCCCTGACCAATGGAGATGACTACGGTGTCGACCGCAAAGTCGCGCACCTTACCCTCGATGGGCACCGGACGGCGGCGTCCGCTGTCATCGGGCTCGCCGAGTTCCATTTCCTGGCAGCGGATCGCACCCACGGCACCCTTGCCGTCATCGATGATCTCGATGGGGGAGTGCAACAGGTTGAAGTCGATGCCTTCCTGTTCGGCGTGGTGGATTTCCTCGATGCGCGCAGGCATTTCCAACCGGCTGCGGCGATACACCAGGTAGACCACTTCAGGCTGCAGGCGCTTGGCCGTACGGGCACTGTCCATGGCCGTATTGCCGGCGCCGATCACGGCGATACGCTTGATCTTCTTGACCGGCGTATCGGCGCCATCGGGGAATTTGTAGCCACCCATCAGGTTGACCCGCGTCAGGAACTCGTTGGCACTGTACACGCCGTTGAGGTTCTCGCCCGGGATGCCCAGGAACCAGGGCAGGCCCGCGCCGGTGCCGATGAACACAGCGTCGAAACGCTCGCGGATCGAGTCCAATGGTTCAGCCTTGCCCACGGGGTAGTTCATGACGAACTCCACACCCATGTCCTTCATGCCTTCGATCTCGCGCATCAGGATGGCCTTGGGCATGCGGAATTCGGGGATGCCGTAGA
>DAOVTU010000023.1 GCA_030632925.1 Candidatus Krumholzibacteriia bacterium
CGGAATGAAATAGAAGAGTGTAAAGTGCGGGAATCTGGACCAAATGAAACACATGACGGCGAAAAAGCCACCCGTAAGCGACTTTCGAGGGGGTGAACCTGATCACAGACTCCCGTTTGAGCCCACCAATTCTGCCTCCAGATCCTTCACAGCCCATCCGGTCCGGGCCGCACGATCCACCCGAAGCGCTTGCCGGGGATTGACATATCAGCCTTGCTCGTCTAAAGTTTTGAGAGTTGTCACAGTAATGACATGGTAAATTCAAATTTTGGCTGGCCCAATTGACACCAGAATTTGCGAGAGGCTTTTCAACCAGCCTCGGCCCAGACTGGAAAAATCGCCCCTGTGCCCCCGCCACAAAGGGATTGGGTGCCAGAGGGATTGGAATCCTCCCGACAATCGGGGGATATGGCTCGGCAACGGCCGCGCCGAATTGAAGCGCAATGGATTGGCCGGAAATAGCCGGCGATCCTGCGGGCTTAGTTATGCCGGAGAGCCGGCACCTGGAGTTAAGAACGTGAAGAAATTGTACGTGGGCAACCTGCCCTTCACCGCCACTGAAGACGAAATCCGTGAATTGTTCGGCCAGCACGGCACCGTGCACTCGGTCGCGCTCATCAACGACCGTGAGACCGGACGCCCCCGTGGCTTCGGCTTCATCGAAATTGATGACGACGCACTGGAGGGCATGATTTCCGCCCTCGATGGCAAGGAGGTGGGCGGCCGGGCTCTTCGTGTGAACGAAGCGCAAGATCGTCCCCGTGGTGGCGGCGGTGGCGGCGGCGGTGGTGGTGGTGGCGGCTACGGTGGCGGCGGCGGTGGCAACCGCGGCTGGTAGTCCTCTGGATGCTCCACTCGGAGTACGCCCCACGTTGGCCACAAGCCAACAAAAACCCCGCTTCCTCAGGGAAGCGGGGTTTTCTGTTTCCAGTTTCAGCAGTCGCGAACTAGCGCGCCCACTTCGAGCCCGAACCCCGACCTCGTCCGGCCCGTGCGCGTTGCTTGGCCGCCCGGGTCGAAGACACCAGACAGCCTGCCACGGTCTCGGAATGCCAGCGATGGTCATCGACAATGCGTAGCGGCTTTTTGACCAGGTTCTCGATGGCCCGCAGGTTCGACACATCCTCCACGCAGCACAGCGAAACAGCAACCCCGGCGCGACCGGCCCGGGCCGTGCGGCCAATGCGGTGTATGTAGTTCTCCGCATCCGGCGGCAACTCGTAGTTGATCACATGGGTGATGTCGTCGACATCGATGCCGCGCGCCACGATGTCCGTGGCCACCAGGACCCGCGCCTTGCCTCGGGTGAAGGCCTCCAGGGCCTTCTGCCGCTGGCTTTGGGATTTGTTCGAATGGATGGCTTCAGCCCGGATACCGGCCTGTTCCAGCTGACGAGCCACTAAAGTAGCGGAAATCTTGGTGCCGGTAAAAATCAACATGCGTTCTTTTTCGTCGACCCGCAGCAGGTCGAGCAAAAGCTCAGCCTTGTTCTTCTTTTCAACGAACATGACCGTCTGGTCGATGTTGTCGGCCACCGCAGCGGGTGGCGCCACGGCAACACTTTCGGCGTCTGTTTGCAGGGTCGAGGCAAGGCTGCGCACACCAGCCGAAATGGTGGCCGAGAACAGCAGGGTCTGGCGTGGGCGGGGCACCCAGTCAGAGATCCGGCGCACGTCGTGCATGAAGCCGAGATCGAGCATGCGGTCGGCCTCGTCGAGGATGAAGAAATCGACATCGTCGAGAATCATCTCACCCTGTTCGACCAGATCGATCAGGCGACCCGGCGTGGCGATCACCACGTCGACGCCGCGGCGCAGACTTTCGATCTGCGGCACGGACGATACGCCGCCGAGCACCACACAGGAGCGCGTGCCGACGTACTTGCCGTATTCCTTCACGTTCTCTTCGATCTGCAGGGCCAGTTCGCGGGTCGGGGTCAGCACCAGGGCCAGGGGCGCGTCGCCCTTGAAAGAAGGACGGGTGGCGATGTCGTCGATGACCGGCAGCATGAAGGCCGCCGTTTTGCCGGTGCCGGTCTGGGCACTGGCGATCAAGTCTCTTCCCCGCATAACAATGGGGATGGACTCTTCCTGAACGGGCGTGGGCGTTGAGTAGCCACATTCCGTAAGGGCCCGCAAGACGGGCTCACTCAGCCCGAGGTCGGAGAATTTTATGGTGGACATGGGTTCCTGTTTCGTTGATCCGGGATCTGGGGCAGCTTGGTCTCGGTGCGGACTCAGGTTGGCTGAATACCGAGTGGCTTGCAAAAAATCGCGGCAGCTTTTTTGGTGGCCACACCTATGGGCCACGCGTGTCTGGACTTCTTTTTATTGCCGACAATATAAGATACGCTATTCAAAATAGCAAAAACGGGGCCAGAACGGCATTTCCCGCTCTCGCCCCGCATTTTTGCCTACGACAATTGGCTAACGAGTCAGTACGATCCTGTACCGAGCCCCGCCGCTGCGCAATCTTTCGAGCGCCTCATTCACCTGCTCGAACTTGAAGGTCTCGATCACGGGTTTGATACCGTGACGGGCCGCAAAATCCAGCATTTCGGCAATAACTGCCGGACTGCCCACCGGCGAGCCGGACACTGCGCGCTGTCCGCCGATCAGTGGAAAAACCCCGATATCCAACGGTTCGAGGGTCGCGCCCACAAAATGCAGACGTCCCCTGGGCTTCAGGGTGGCCAGGTAGGCGTCCCAGTCGAGTTTCACGTTGACCGTGGAAATGACCAGATCCAGCTGACCGGCCAAGGCGGCAATCGCTTCGGGGTCGCGGGAGTTGACCGTGCGGTGGGCGCCCATTTTCAGGGCTTCCTCGCGCTTGGCATCGGTCGAGGTGAAGGCCGTCACTTCGCAGCCCCAGGCCCGCAGAAATTCCAGCGCCATGTGGCCGAGACCACCGATGCCGATAACCCCCGCCCGCGCGGTCGGCTTCAGGCCGAACTGCACCAACGGATTAAAAACCGTGATGCCACCGCAGAACAATGGTCCAGCGCTTTCGATGTCCACGCCCTCAGGCAAGACCACGACGCTCGCCGCGTGGGCCCGCACCTGTTCGGCAAAGCCACCATGCCGCCCCACGATGGTGCCCTGGGCCGCAGCACACATGTTGTGATCGCCACTGAGGCAGGAAGGGCAGGTCAGGCAGTAGCCCGAATGCCAGCCCAGTCCGACCCGGTCACCGACCGATACGCCGGCCACGTCTTCGCCGATCTGGGAGATGGTCCCGATGACCTCATGACCCGGCACCAGCGGATACTGGCTCATGCCCCATTCATTGTTCAGCATGCTCAGGTCGCTGTGGCAAATGCCGCAGGTCTCCACATCGATTTCCACATCGTGCCGACCCAGTGGTCCCGGATCGTACTCGAAAGGTTTCAATTCGCCGCCGGGTTCGGTTGCTGCGTAGGCCTTGATCAATGCTCTGCCTCCAAAAAATGGGTGGGTGATTTTTCACCCACCCAATATCGGTGCATTTGTTCAAGATGGGTATGGCTGGGTCAGAAAATTATCCGGGAAACTCCTCGGCATCCTCATAGGCCTGCTGCCGCCGTCCGGTCAAAGCCAGCAGACGTCCGGCCACCAGGCCGGTCACCAGGGCAACCACCACGGTGATGCCGATGCCCAGCATCTGGGCCCCGCGGTCGATACCGCTGACAAAGACCAATGCCGCCAAACCACCGAACAGCCCCGGAATACCGTGCAGGTTCGACACACCGCAGGTGTCCACCAGGCGCATTCCCTTTTGCAGTTTGTCCTGGATGACAGCAAAACCGAAGGTCGATAGCAGCCCGGCCACCGCACCGATGACAAAAGCCACCGGCAGCGAAACCCGATCACAGGTCGAGCCAATAGCCACACCACCGGCCAGCGTGGCGTTGGCGATGTCGGCCGCGTCGATGCCGCGCCGCAGCACAATGGTTGCGAAGTAGGTCAAGAGAGTGGAACCGCAGAGGGCGAAGACAACATTCATGACGGTGGCCGGCACCATCTCGGGCGCCACCAGGGCGGCGCAGAAACTCGGCCAGAAAACCCACAGCACCATGCTGCCCAAAAGCGAAAACCGGTCGCTGGTGAAATCGCTGGCCACCGGCACGTCCTGTTCCTTACGGGTCGTCATGCTAACGGCCACACCGAGACCGAACAAGGCGCCAAAGGCATGGATCACGATGGACCCGCCGGTGTCCACGAAACCGCCCTTGGCCACCAGACCCCAGCCCGCATCCAGCAGGATCCACTCGTTCAACATGTAGGCCGGCATGAAGAGCACGGCCATGACCATGTATTGCCACATCTTCAAACGGCCCAGCACGGCGCCGGCGCAGATCAACAAACTGGCCGCCGCAAATTCGGTGAGCACCAGGCCTTCGATGCCGTCGGGTGCGTGGCCAAACCAACCACTGGTCTTGAGCAGGAAATAACCGGGGATGGACACTGCAACCATCAGGTAGGTCGCCGTCAGGGCCGACAGCCCGTAGCCCCGTACAAACACCATCAGGAAACCGAAACCCACCAGGAGCATGGCCATGATGTGGATGGCGCGGTTGTAGATCTGCACTTCCACCACCGACTCCAGATCGGTCGCTGCGCAGGCGGTTGAGGCGGCCATTCCGGTGAACAGGACGAGGCCGAGCGTGATCAACAGCACGAGGGATTGCTTGTTCATGAGCTCTTCTCCGGAGGATTTCCAAAAGAGGTGTAAAATAGTGGCTGTTAGTTTTTCAACAACCAAGATGATAGCTGGAGTAGGTCATGTCAAAGCTGGTGTCATCAGGCGTTTTCGAAAATTTTCCGCAGTCGGGCGAGCAGGTCTCGCGGAGCGAACGGCTTCTGGATCAAATCCACTCCATCGACCAGAATGCCGCCATTAAGCAGGGCATTGTCGGTATATCCGGAGGCAAAAAGAATCTTCATGTCAGGTAATCGCGGCGCCAGAATTTTGGCCAATTCCGGGCCACCCATCTCGGGCATCACCACATCGGTCAGCAGCAGGTCCGGCTTCAGGCCACGGGACTCGACCACCGTCAGGGCCTCCACTCCGTTGCCCGCCACCACGACATGATAGCCTTCGCGCAGCAACACTCTTTCGATCAATCCGGAAACCGCAGCTTCGTCCTCCACCAGCAGGATGGTTTCGGTGGCCTGCCGGTCAATCGTCATCTCCGGTGAGCCTTCGACTCCAGCGGCGGTGACGTTCCGGGAGGTCAGTGGCAGATAAACCTTGAACTCCGAACCCTGCCCCAACTCGCTGGCCACAACAATCTCGCCACCACTCTGCTTGACGATGCCATGCACCGTGGAAAGACCCAGACCGGTGCCCTTGTGTTTCTCTTTGGTCGTGAAAAATGGATCGAAAATATTTGCCAGAATATCCGGGGAAATTCCTGCCCCGTCGTCTTTCACTGATAGCACCGCGTATGATCCGGGACCCAACTGCGGGCCGCCACCTTCATTTTTTTCACCCAGCACGACCCGTGATGTCTCCACAATCAGGGCGCCGGTATTGAGCATGGAGTCGCGGGCGTTGGTGGCCAGATTGACAATCACTTGTTCCAATTGCCCGGGGTCCGCCAAAACAGGCAACGCTTCAGCATGAAGCCGGTTCTCAATCGTGATGTTCTCGCCCAGCACCGGTACCAGCAATCCCTCCATCCGGACCAGCAATTCGTTCAAATCGATGACCGTGGGCACCATGACCTGTTTGCGGCTGAAGGCCAGCAATTGGCTCACCAGGCCCGCCGCGCGGCCACCGGCCATTTGGATTTGGGCCACGTAGTCCAGGAATGGGCTGCCCTCCTCCAACTCCAACTCCATCAATTCCGCATAGCCGATGATGGCCACCAGCAGGTTGTTGAAATCGTGGGCGATGCCGCCGGTGAGCTTGCCAATGGCATCCATCTTTTGTGCCTGGCGCAACTCCAATTCCAGGCGCTTGCGTTTGGTCAGGTCCCGCCACACGACATGCAGGACGGTGTCCTCGCCCCGGGGAATCGGTGTCAGCAGCACTTCCACTGGAAAGGGCGAGCCGTCAGATCGCAAATGGACCCACTCGAAGCGGTGGCTGCCCTGGTCATGTGCCAGGGCGATCATCTCATTGGCTTTTTCGAAAGAGAGGCGGCCATCGGGCTGGTATTCCGGTGACAATTCCGAGGGGTGGGTTTTCAGCAGGTCTTCACGGTCGCTGTAGCGCAACATCTCGACCGTGGCCTGGTTGCAATCCACGAAGGTATCGCCATCGATGACGAGGATCGCATCTGCGGAGCGTTCAAAAAGCACGCGGTACTGAGCGTGTTCTGCGGACGATGGATTGTTGTCGGAATTCTGAGCCAATGGCCTGCTACTTGATGAAGGGCAACAGATATCAAGTGATCCCAAGTGGGTCTCAGCATACAGCGATCATCTTATGGGCGCAATCGGCATCCGTGACAAAGAAGTGAGGCGGCACCGGGGCACCACCTCACTTTCCCTCCGTTCGTGTATTCCGCTAGTTCAGCCGGCGGACCGTCACCCGCGCCACCGGGCCGTCCCAGCCATAGGTTGCGGCGGCGAGGTCACCATGACCCTGGATCCCCATGTGGTGCCGCACGACTTCGTCCTCGTCGGTGCCCATGCCGGGGCTGCCACAGCAAGGTCCGGGAATGTCGCCCGCTGACTCGGTGTTCAGCTCCGTACCCGCATCAAAGGCAGGCACCAGGTAGGTCGCCTCGCCACGGGCCGGCAGGCGCACGCCATCAAGGCCACCGAAGGCGTCGTTGGTATTGACCAGCATGAAGACCATGGACAGAGTGCGAGCGCCAGGGCGGGCCGCAATTTCCAGAACCATGTCAGCGCCGGGATGGATGACGCCCCCGCCCACAGCTACATCATGCACGCGGTCAGAGCCGTTCAGCATGTCAATCAACGGACCGCCAACGGCATCCTCGGCAACCATCTCGAGGGCCGAGCTGGCCGCGGCACCCATTTTGAAAACATGCATATCGTTGCGGTGGGTGGCGAGAATGGGTGGCGAGAAGGGCTGGCTCATGCCGGGGCCCGTGGCCGGAGTCAGGTTTTCGATGACCACTTCGTAGGTCGCGGTTGGGGCAGCTTCGTTGGACAGCGACTTGTCGATCTCGATGGTCGCCGTGTCGCTATTGCTGAGTTCGGGGCCAGCCGGATTGTCATCAGAACAACCGACCAGGGCCAGGGACAAGGACAGGCAGGTCAGGACCAGTGCGTATTTTCTCATCTTTTTATCCTCCAAAAATTGTTCGCTTTTTCAGGCGCCTCGGGCGAGGCCTTCCCGGTAGATATGAAGCGCGGCCACATGTGTGACCGCGCTTTTGAAAAAAAATCAAACTGTCGCCTGGCAATCAATGCCGCTTGAGGATCTCCGCCTGCAGGTGTTCGGCGATAATATTGTTGCCGGCCGCCGTGTAATGCCCTTCAAACATGGCCGATAGCCCGTTTTTTTCCACCGCGGCAAGCAATTGCTGTTCGGGGTGCACGACATCGTAGGAGGCATCCAGGGCATCCAGAAAAACCTGATATGGCCAACGTCCCAACCGGCGCTGCACATCCATCTCCACCGGTGTGGGCAAATGAACGATCTTGAATTCGGCACCGTTGGCGGCCACTTCCTGGGCAAAAGCCTGGATCACGGCCCAGCCCAGCTTCTGGTCGTCGCTGCCGTCGCGGTAGAGAACGCGCTTGAGCACCCAGGGGTCGTCCTGCTTCACCTGCATGTCGACCATCGTGGCCAACATCTTGCTGTGCCGCCACCAGCTGCCCTGATAAGCCGCCGGATCGTAAAAATGTTCGTGGGGCAGCAACGGCCAATGCTCAAGGTTGCGCAATGTTTCGGCCACTTGTTCGGGCGGCAGCACCGGCACGTTGATCAAGCTGATGCCGTCGCCTTCAAAAATGAAGCGCGGCTTGGCAAACGGCAGTCTGGTGCGGGGATCATAGAGAGGCCGCAACAGGTTGAGATTACGCTTCAGGTTTTCGGGCTGGAATCCCATGACCACCACATGAGGTGCGAAGGCCTTGCCCTGCACCGCATACCGCAACATGGCCTGATCCAGGCCATAACCACCAACGCCAAAATTGAGGACCTCAGCGCTGATGCCCGCGGCCCTGAGACCTTTTTCCAACTGAGAGCCCAGGGACTCTTCGTAGGGCACGTCATCACTGTGGGTGAAGGAATCGCCAAACAGGGCGATGCGCAGCACACCCGAATCAGGCTGTGCCGAATACTCCACCGGCGAGCGCACACCCTGACTGTTGTAGCGGTAAAGCCCATTGCGGGACTCGGCCCCCGGACGAGGCGCCCAACCCAGGTACTCGTGATAAACCACCACCGACTGTTCGCTCGCCTGCAGTTGCCGGACCGATTGCTCGACCTGGGACACGGGCAGGTTGTGGGGCCGGATGATCCGGTTCCGGAAGACAAAATTGCCGGCGGAATCGAACTCGCCAACGCTGCGGACAACAACTTCGGCCACACCGAAACTCAGGACCGACACCGTCAGCAGGAGCATGATTTTGGGAAGTAGAGATTTCATAACTGGGGACATTAACACCCTGAAGGGTCGGAGTCGACTTGGCAAAAAGATCCCCCTGCCAGACAAGCCGACAGGGGGATCTCAGGAATCAAAACCTACTTCGCCAGAAGCATGCGACGGGTTTCCACTTCATTATCAGTCTGCAGACGGTAGAAATACACGCCCGTGGCCACCGGGCGACCAGCGTGGTCCCGGCCCAGCCAGACGATCTCGTGGCGTCCGGCCGCTTCGTTGCCGTGGTGCAGGGTCTTGACCAACCGTCCGGCCAGATCAAACACCTGCAGGTCCACCGAGCCCGCCTTGTCCAGTTCGTAACTGATGGTCGTCGACGGGTTGAACGGATTGGGCACGTTCTGGTGCAACACCACCACGTCCGGATAGCTCGGCTGCGGCACCGGGCTCAGCTCGGGCTGGAACATCTTGATCACAAAATCCGGCCGATCGATGAACGGGTTGCGGTTGCCCTGAATGACGTAGGCCGCTTCGTTGCGATCGATTTCCTTGATGCTGACCGGATCGGCGGCATGCCACTCAAGCAGCATCGCCTCGGCCCAGGGCAGCAGGTTGGCGCCCGAGGTCATGTCGCTGCCGGGCCAGCCCGCATCCTGGGTGTAGTAGCGGGCCGTCATGTAGAAATAGGCCCGGGCAAAATCACCCTTGTACTCGTCGATGGGTTCAAAAACGATGCCGGTATAACCGGGATAGGTGCAGGGCCCCACCTCGCAACCGTTGAGGGTGGTGTGAGTCGGCACCGTGACTTCGCCGAAGGGATAGCTGCCGCGACGGTTGTTCACGTCGTTATCAGTGGGGTAGACCATGAACACGTCGGTGTACATGGGCGACAACGCGCCGTACCAGCTGCTCGGCCAGGAGTGCTCACGGTTGTATCCGGTGCCTTCGGTGCCCGCGGTGCCACCCTGGTCGATGCCGAAGGTGTATTCGTAGGGCGGCGTGCCGCCGGGAACGTCGGAATACATGTCCCACACCTTGCCGTTGTCCTTGTCATCGGTCGTGTAAAAGGCCGTCCACAGGCCGGTGTAGCTGATGGAGAAATGGCCATCGATGATGGTGTGCAGGGCTCCGCGCAGAGGCTCGCCCAGCAGGCCTTCGGCGGTGTCGTAATAGCCCGCTGGAATATTGCCGCCGTAATAGGTGAAGGGCGTCACGGCACTGACCATGGCGTTGCCGTAAAGATCTTCGACAGCGTCGATGGTCAGGGAGTTGCTGCCGGTCGCCAGGAACGACACCGTGAGCGTCACGGCATCCGGCGAGGACTGCACTGCACTGAAGACCGAACCCGAAGCCAGGGTGTAGTTCAGCGCGTTCTGGACCGAAGCCATGGAAACGGCTTCCGAATAAACCACCTGAATCGTGGTCGGCGCAGGCGTGACAGAAAGCACCAACGGCACAAAAGTGTCACTGACAAAAACGATGTCTCCGCTGGAGCGCGGGACAATACCGAAGGCGGCCAACTGGCCACTCAGTGGGCCGGTCACGTCATAGTTGGTGCCCAGCACCAGGCCTGGATTCAAGCCCAGGTCATCCACCGCGACGGCGCCACCGGTATTGCTGACATCCCAAGTTAAAGCTGTTTGATCACTCACTGTGCAAGCCGCATTGAGCACCTGCACCAATACGCCTTCCCATTCTTCGCCGGCTGCGGCACCTGTTGTCAGCACTTCAGCGGCAGGCAGGCTGCCAACCACCGCGCTGTTGATCTGCGCGCCGGTCACGGTCGTATTGCTGTCCAGTTCCTGCACCTGGCCACGCACTTCAACGAGCATGCCCAAAGCAGGCGCGGCCACGCCCTCGACCCACAGGCCACTGTACGAACCATTGCCGTTCTGGATCACGAAAGCCGAACCGAAGTCCGCCGTCACCACACCCGAGGTGATCACTTCATGGCCCAGGTGAGGCGAAACCGTGCCCAGGCCCTGGATGTCCTGCACCGTTACCGTGAAAGGAAGGCTGAAACTCAGTTCATCAGACACCGACTGGTCCGGGATGTCATTGTCCGCCGTCACCGTGTAATAAACAGTGACACCGGCCACCTGGGCCGGGATCGAGGTCGCGGTGGCGAACACATCGCCGCCCACGTTGTTCATGGCGATGGCGTTGATCAGCGAACCGGAAGTCGTGCCCCAGTTGAGAGTGACTGCGGTGATGTTCGCGTTGGCATCAGTGACCACAGCTTCGACAGCCGTCGTCAGGCCAGGCAAGGGAGCGGCCGGCACCGTGGTGATGGCGCCCAGCACCGGGCCTGCAGCCACCACGGGGTTGTGCACGCCAGGGGTGGCTTCGGTCGGCGTCAGCACCGGCGTCGAAGTCCACTGGGCCAGATTAAATACGGCAGTCGGTGCGGTGACCGACTCGATGCGCACCATGGTCGCATTTTCAAAGTTGTTGGACGGCACCGAAATGTTGTCCAGGGTGGTGCCCAAATTGTTCTTCAGCTTCGCGCCGTCGTTGACGTTGCCATTCCAGGTGGTGGTCGCACCAGACCAGGCCTCGTCCGGGAAGTCGACCTGGAACACATCAACGGTCGTGGCATCGCCCGCCACCAGGGCCTGCCCCACGGCGATGGTGCCGGACAGATTCCAGGTGAAGATCTCGGCACCATTGCCCACCGCCACAACCTGCCAACCGGTCAGATCAACGTCCGACGGGCCAGAGTTGTAGATCTCGATGTAGCGGTCGGTGAGGTAGTCCGTGCGCGGGTCACAAAGTTCAGAGATCAGGACATCCGCCGAGGCGGCGGGGACCAGAACTGAAAGGACCAGCAGGACGGTGATCAGATGCGCAAAAACCTTGTTCATTCCGAATCCTCGGCGTAGGGGTTCTTTGCTTCGCAGGGCCGTTTAGCCAGAATTAGGCGAACAGCAGCTCAAAACCCGTGAATTCTCCCAGCAAACTGGATTGCAATCTTATCATAATCTGAGGAAAAATCAAACGTCTGTGTATAAAGTGTCAACCTGAGTTGACGGATTCCCGGGATTTCGGTCGATTGTGTACATGGAGGTACACGTGTCTCGTCCGATTGGGGCCTTGTCCTGTTTTGTGGACGCATTTTTGGTCAGTTTTTCGAGAGGCTACGAGGACCTAACCCTCTCTATTCAAACGGATTACAAGGATAATAGCCCCAAGGCACAACCATTGCGATAGTCCCAGCAGAAGCAACCCAACACCGGGAAGCCGAATGAGGAGGACGACAATGTATACCAAGAAGAATACCAATATCATGATCTGGACCGTGCTCGGTCTGACGGCTCTCGCACTGTTCCTGTTCGGTGCCGTGAATGAAGCTGAAGCCGGAGTTCGTGTGAAAGCCAAGGTGCGCACTCCCTACGGCGTGGTTCGGGTCGACACCGGACATTCCGAACGTTACCGCTCCGAACGTTACCGCACCGTGCGCCGCGCCCCCTTGCCCGTCCGCCGCCACGTGGAATACCGCGTCACGAAGCAGGACCGCAAGATCGCCCAGCGCCTGGCCTCGTACACCGGCATCTCCAAGCGCCAGTTATTGAAACTCAAGCGCCAGGGCTATCGCTGGAACGAAATCGGCCGCTGGTACGAACTGCCCCGCCAGATGGTCCGCGCCGCCAAGCACAAGCGCTCCTGGAAAGACTACGTGAACGCCGACCGCCACGGTCAGCACTGCAGCAACGACTACTACGACCGGGATGATTATCGTGATTACTACCGCTACGATGATTAGAACCACCTGACTCGACACACAACAACCCCACGGGGCCGGGATCACTCCCGGCCCTTTTTTTTGGGGAATGCGCTGACGATTCCCTCAGAATTCGCTATCATGGTGCGCGCCGAACAAGAGGGAGAAATGGAAAGACTTTTTAAGGGGATTGATCAGACATGAAGACTATCAGCATCTGCGTAGCGCTGGCCGCAAGTCTCGCTTTGAATAGCAACGCCGAAACCATCACCAACAGCGCCACACCACTAAACGGCCACACGACCATCGAATTGGAAGCCCTGTGGACCATCGGCGATGACGATGATGTCCTGCTCGGCACCATCGAACGGGTCCTGACCCTGCCCGACGGCCGGGTGATGCTGATGGACTCGCAACTCTCCCAGGTGCTCGAATGTTCCCCAGAAGGGGAAGTGATCCGGGAACTTGGACATTCCGGCGACGGCCCCGGCGAAATCACCAATCCTCGCGACCTCGTCAGCTTTGCCGACGGCACCCTCGGCCTGGTGAAAGTTTTTCCCGGCCAACTGATCATGCTGACACCGGACGGAATGCCCGCCGGCGTGGTCAAACTGGCGGCCGGCGATTCACCGGGCGGATTCGTGACCATGCACCGCGCCATCCAGGACGGCGGCACGCTGCTGATCGGTGGGTCGGTCATGACCATGGACGCCGGCACGCCCCACCAATCCCGCTCGTTCTTCATCGGTCGCTTTGATCGCCAGGGCAAACAGCTGGTGGAATACGCCCGCACCGACATCGCCATTGACCTGAGCAAGGGCAAGTACCTCGAATCGTGGCAGGAATTCGTTTGGGCGCGCATGGGCGTGGCCCGCGACGGCACAGTGGTGGTGGGCATCCCCCGCGACAAATTCGAAATATCCTGGTTCGCTCCCGAAGGCGAATTGCTGCGCACCGCCACTCTGCCCGCCAAGCCGTGGTCGCGAAACAAACTCGCCCGCGACCGCATTGGCGGTGTGTTGGATCGGCAGGCCCGGCACGCACCCGGCACGGTGGCCGCACCGGCGGCGACCGAACCGGTAGTGACCGACCTGCTGGTGCGCGACAACGGCGATGTCTGGTGCCTGACCGCCCA
>DAOVTU010000413.1 GCA_030632925.1 Candidatus Krumholzibacteriia bacterium
CCAAGCGCTCGGCTACTTCCTTGACGGAATAGCCTCGGTCGGTCACCTGGTGGACAGCTTGGTCTCTAAACTCTTGGGAATACTTCGGCTTGCTCATTGACTTCTCCTTTGGGCATATTATAGCCTAAGAAGTGTCTAGAGAACCGGGGGAAGTCCATGCAGCCGACAATCGCGTCTGTCACGACCCTGGCTATCGCCAGGCTCGCGCCAGCCACGCTTGCAACTGAAGCCAACGTTATGTGGAAGTCGTCTAACTTCTGAATTTTGGAGTTCCCATGGCAAAAGAAACGACACATGGCACGTTGCGACAGCGCGCCGATGAGATTAAACCGTATCGGTGCAAGAACTTGATAGCAGTTCTTGAAAACCCTAACAATATTCGGAATATTGGCACCGTTATTCGAAACGTCAACGCATTGGGAGTTGAAAAAACATACATCGTGGACAGCCGCGGAGGTCTGCCTGACGACTGGGAGGAGATGAGAGAGCGGAAGTCGCTAAACAAATCCTCGGTGTCGGCAATTAAGTGGAGTTTTGTGAGACGGTTTGATAGTACGGAGGCCTGTCTTGAACACCTGGAAAAGAATAGGTATGTCTCTGTTGTCACTTCGCCCCATGTCAAAGGCAAGACCAACGTCGTTCTACATGAAGGTGATTATACACAGACCCGGTTGGCGGTATGGTTCGGTAATGAGGCTCGGGGAATCAGTAATCTTGCAGTAGAGAAAAGTGAGATGTGCGTAAGTATTCCGATGTTTGGAATTATTGAGAGTCTGAACCTGGGCACGACAACAGGCATCGTCCTGTACGAGATCACGAAACAAAGACGAATCTACCAAAGCCAGTACAAACGAGCTGGAAAAAAGCGTCCTATCAAGCCGAAGGATTAATCTGTTTGAGGGGCAGACGTCCGTGCCAGTCACATTTACAGCCGAAGCCAACAATCAATCGTAACTGTCATCCTCATCGTCGTCCCCGTCATCCGCATCCTGGCCTGCCGCTTTTTCTTCGATCCCGGCCATGCTTTCCAAAGACTTCAAGTGCTCCAAATCATCCAGCTCCAGCGGGTCCTGATCGGCGTCCTTGTCTTCGTCCCCGTCATAGTCAAAATCGCCCAGGATAACGGCGTCTTCATCCACGACTTTCTCTTCTTCCGGATCATCCGGATCATCAGGCAACCCATCGGGGAATTCCGCTTCCAACAGGTCGGCGAAGCTTTCGCCGCTGCACAGTATCTGCTGGGCCAGGCCCGATCCTACGGCCTCGGCTTCGTCCACACCACCATTGACGACGACGCGGTTGATGCCCGCACCGGTGGCGCCTACGATGACGACCTCACCATTTTCGGCTTTGGCCAGCGCACCCACCGGCAGATCCTGATCGCTGATCATGCGGCTGCAGAAGGCCTGCTCGGCGGCCAGTTCCACCGCCGTGTCGGCCGAGTGCATTTCGGACAGCATCTCGCGGGCTTCGATGTCGCCGGCCCGGCTGAGAATCACCAAAATGCCCTGACCGGGGCTGGGCAGAACAAATTCGGGCGCAAAAATTTCGGCCACGATGCCCTGAATGCCCAGATTCTCAGTCACTGCGGCGGGAATGATCAGGCCATCGATCTCGGATTTGCGCATGTGGGTTTCCATGGCCTGATCCACACCGCCCCCGAGAATTTTGAAATCCAGATCGGGCCACAGAGCAGACATCTGGCCACGGCTACGCATGGACATGACGCCGATGCGGCCGCCACCTTCCATCTCGTCCATGATCAGGCCCTGGCGGTTGAGAAAGGCGTCGAAGGGTGCGGCCCGGTTGGGCACGCAGGCAATGGCCAGGCCTTCGGGCAGGGGCACGACCATGTCGGCGGCTTCGACCACGACCAGACGGGCCTGCTCTTCCAACAGGACCTGCTCGAGGTATTGGACCTCGGCGTGGCTCATGGCCACAAAAATCTCTTTGTCCTTGGCCTCGTCCTTGATCGGCGTCGGCAGAACGTTGAGTTGGCAGGTCACCCGGGGCAGGTGTTCCTGGATCTGATCGATGATGGCCTGGGTCTGGCTGCGGGCCAGGGGCGAGGCTAGACTGGCAAAACTCAGTACCCGCGATTTCACTTGATGACCTTTCTCACGTGTTGACCTTCAGTTGTAGTGCTCAGGACTCGGCCTGAGCCGCTTCGTTGGCCAGGAACCCTTTGACCAGGGCGCCGATGCGATGGGCGTCCTCAAAGGGCAAGGCGGCATGGATGGGCAGAATCAGGATATCCCGTCCCGCCTGTTCGGCCAGGCTCAAATCGCCACCATTGCGACAGTACACGGCCAGCTCATGCTTGTGCAGGGGCGGGTCGTAGTAGACCGCGGTGTCGATGCCGTTTTCATCCAACAATTTCTGCAAACCCGCCCGGTCCTGGGCACGCACCCAGTACTGATGGTGGGTCACGTGCATGCCGCGACCCTCGTTGGGCATCTGCAGGCGGTTGGCGGCCGGAATATAACTGTCGTAGATCTCGCCGACCTGGTTGCGGTCCCGCTGCTCGTCGTCGAAGTGGGCATTGCGAATACGGATCACCATGGCCTGCACTTCATCGAGGCGGCTGTTCCAACCGGTGTACAAATGGTCGTTGGCCCGCACAGCCTGATGGGCCCGGATTTTCCGGATGCGATCGGCGTCGCGTTTTTCGCGACAGAAGACCATGCCGCCGTCGCCAATGCCCGGCAGGTTCTTGGTCGGGTAGAAACTCAGGGTGCTCATGCGCCCGAACGAACCCATGGGCTGGCCATCGTAAAGGGTGCCGTAACCCTGGGCCATGTCGACCACGACTTCGAGGTTGTGCTTCTCGGCGATGGCATTGATGCGGTGCATGTCACAGGGCGCGCCAAAAATGGGCACCGGCATGATCGCCCGGGTTTTGTCCGTGATCGCCGCTTCGATCTTGTCCGGATCGATATTCAGATCCTTGGGATCGATGTCCACAAAAACCGGCACGGCATCCAACAGGATGATCGCTTCCATGGTGGCATCAAAAGTGTAGGGCGTGGTGATGACCTCGGAGCCCGGCCGCACCCCGGCCATGGCCAGGGCCACAAAAAGTGCAGATGATCCACTGGCCACGCCCACGGCTTCGGGCACGCCACAGGCCTCGGCCAGTTCCTCTTCGAGCAGCCGCACTTCTTCACCGAGAATGTACTGGCCCGACATGAGCAACTTCTCGAACTTGGCGCAGATCTCGTCCTTCACCGGCAGCATGGGGGTGATCAGATCGTAGCGGCCAACACGTTTGGCGGCACCGCTGGTGCCGTCGTCCTTGAGGGATGCCATTGTGCGCAGTCCTTTCACCCGCGGACCATAATGTCCGCAGGCAATAAAATGTCTTCTGGAGATGCCTGGTTAGGCGTCCTACACAGGGGAGGAATGATCCGCCCTGCCGAAACAATCGTACTTGAAACCGAACTTTTCCAGATGCGGTCGATCATACACGTTTCGGCAGTCGAGGAAAGAGTTTCCTGACATGGTCTCGCTCAGCCAGGCGAAGTCCAACTGGCGGTACTGATTCCACTCTGTTACCAGAATGGCGACCTCGGCGCCCTCGCAGGCTTCGTAGGGCGAGTCGCAGTAGGTCAGTTCGGGGTGGAACAACTTGAAGTTCTCCATGGCGGCCGGATCGTGGGCCCGGATGTCGCAACCCTTGGCCTCTAAACGTTTTACAAGCTCAAGGCTGGCAGCCGACCGGATGTCATCGGTATTGGGCTTGAAAGCCAGGCCAATGAGGGCCACCCGCTTGCCGTCCAATTTGCCGGCCAAACGTTCGGCCTTGGCGATGGCGGTGTCGGGGATACCGGCATTCACCGAAATGGCCTTGCGCACGATGCTCATGTCTCCGCCCGCTTCCTGGGCAATGTGCACAATGGCGTTGGTATCCTTGGGCAGACAACTTCCGCCAAAGCCCAGCCCCGGATGCAGGAACTTCGAGC
>DAOVTU010000479.1 GCA_030632925.1 Candidatus Krumholzibacteriia bacterium
CCTGCACTGAAGCAAAACTGCGCAGGCCACTGTCGCCGCGCTCGAGCTCTTCACAGATCAGGCCGTACATGGTGCCGCTCAGGCCGGGGCAACCGGCTTCCTTGATGCTCGAACCGAGCAGGCCGAGGGATCCCATTTCGGGGATCAGTTCGGCGGGAAAAGTGCCGGCCTTGAAATGTTCGCGCACCACGGGCATGAATTTGCGCTCGACGAATTGCCGCACGGTGTCGCGCACGCCGCGTTCTTCGTCACTGAGGTTGCGGGAGAACTGGTAGAAATCGACGCCCTGATAGTCCGCCATGTGTCCTGACCTTGCTTGAGTGGATGCCACGCTTGAGTGGATGAAAATACTCGCCTTTCGAGAGAGCATTTTCAGCAAGGTCGACCATATAGGGTTTAGGTGGGGATTGCAAGGGGGGCGGTATTACAAGTGGGGCGGTTTTACCGCCCCACATTGCGCCTACCCGGGCATTACCCGGGCTTTTTAACACCTGCCGGATCACGGCACCTGAACCAACGCCTGCTCCGACCCATCTGTCGGCAGCCCCGTCCGGACGTGCAGAATACCATCGACAGGTGTTCCGGGCACGGCGATGGCGGACACCGCCACGCGGGAGTCGTCTCCGGGCAGAAGCGACCGCAGCTCGGTGGCCACCAGATCGCCCAGAGCCTGCGCCTTGGCATAGGTGCCGGCGGTGGCCGTGATGAGGATCGGATCATTGGCCCCGGTTTTCAGGTTGATCCAGCTGGCGGTTTCCAGCAGGTAGGCCGACTGGCCCGGGTGCGCTTCGTTCGCTGCATCCTGCCACTGGCTGCCGGCGATCAGAAATTCCGGTCCGGTGTCGCTGTCCCGTCGGTAGGCTTTGAGATGGAACCCCTCGCCAACAAAGCGTCGCTTGTTGCCGGCCTTGTCGAACGCCTCCAGGACATAGGAGTAGGTCAAGCCAGGCAGTGCCATGGATCCGTCCTGTTTGCGGCCGTCCCACTCGATCAGTTTTGGCGGGTTCTTTTTGCCCTCGAACTGGACAACTTCCTGGCCGCGCGAATCGACGACCAGCAGGCTCCAGCGTTGCACGCCGTTCAGGTCGGTGCTGAAACTGGCGACCGGTCCGGTGTGATAGGCCGTCAGCCAGGGCCGGACCATATAGGGCGACCGCAGATGCGAAGAGGTCGCCAGCAAGGGGTCCGTCAGGTTGGGCACGGTGCGGTTCAAGACATCCATGGAAGTGCCCCAGGTCAGGCCGGGAGCCAACGACGGATCCAGGTCGACGACCAGTTCGGGCCGTTCGAATGTGATCTGAACCCGGTTTTCACCTTCGATGGTCAGGCTCTTGAACACGGTTCCGTCTTCGCTGCCTGAGAGTGTCAGGTCTGGGTCGGCGGGAGTCGATTCGGGCGCCGTGTCGGCGGCCAACACCGGGCCGACCAACAAGGCCAGGGCCATGATCAGCAGCCCAATGCTGCTCGTGCCAAAGCTGTATTTTGTCTGTGTCTTCATGATGTCGTTCCCGATCCTTTTCATTGCTTGAATGGGCTTCTGATTGGCTTGCCTAGTTTCGCAACCGGTAGCGGAAAGTGATGGTGCCCCATTGTTCGTGGGCCGCCCCACCGGTCAGGGCTTCAAAGCGCCACTTCGACAACGCCGCGATGGCGCTGTGGTCAAAATCCGAAAATCCGGCGGTCTTCTGGACCTGGATGTTCTCCTTCACCCGACCATCGGGCAGCACGACAAAATAGAGCGTCACCGTGGCCTCAACCGCCTGGCTCTTGGCCCATTCCGGATAGACCGGCATGGCGTGGGAGATGACGGGCCGATTGGCGATTTCGCCAGCCAACTCGGCGCCCTCGAGTGTGCGCCGGGCCATCGAGTCCAGGTCGGGCATGGCGGCGGCACTGCCCACAAATTTCTCCGGCTGCACAGGAGCCAGCGCGGGAGCGGTCCGGTTTGATTTCACGTCGGCGCGCTTCAACGTCGCTGGCCGGGCCCGGATGTTCTCCGACCTCTTCAGATCAACCGCAGGCGCTTTCTGGCCAGGCGCATCCGATTGGACAGGGGCCGACTTCAGCAGGTAACTGGACGTCTGCGGTGCCACGTTCAGGGCGCTGGCCGGCATTTTGGTGGTGGTCAGGGCGGCCATGCGCTCCTTGACCCGGTCCCGGTTTGCCGTCAGTTCCTGGGGCGTGGGTTTCACCACGGCGGGTTTTTGTTGCCGTTGGAATTTTTCCTCGACCGGAGACGGGGCCACCGGCGCCTTTTTGGTGACAACGGGCTCAGGCTTGGCCTGGACCGGAACTGAAACCGGCGTCACCGGAACCGGAGCGGGGTCCAGCCAGGACACCTCGACGATGCCTTCATCCATCCGGGCCGTTTTGTCCCGCAGGGCCAGCCAGGCGAACAGGGCCAAATGAAGGGCAAAACTGATCACCAGGGTGCGCTGGAAGCGATCCTTGCTGGCGACAAATTCCTGATTGAAAGTGATGGTTGTCACGACCCACCACCTTGCTGACGGGTGGCGATGCCCAACTGGGTCGCTCCGCCCAACCGGGCCTGTTCGAGAACCTGCCGGACCAGGCCGTGAGGCAGTCCGGCGTCGGCCCGGATGATCACCACGGCCGTGTCGCTTTCCTGCTGCTCGATCCTCGAGGCCAGGGCGAACCGAAGCTGATCAACACCCGAAATCAACTGTTCATCGACGGCGATTTCACCGGCCGTGCCGAGGGTGATGCTGATGGACCTCTGATCCTTGTCCTCGCGTGAATGGGCCGCCGGCAACTCGATATCGAGGTCCGAAGCGGACATCATGGGGGCGGTGATCAAGAGGATGATCACCAGGACCAGGGCCACGTCTATGATAGGCGTGACATTGATCCGGGTCATCATCGGGGATGCATTTACCAATGGCTGACGCATGTCAACTCCCGGCTATGGCGATGGAATTCGCCCCGTTCAATTTCGTGATGTCCAGAACATGGACAAAAGTGCCGTGGGCCACTTCGTCTTCGCACCTGACGGTGACGTCCCGGGTGGCGCTCTCGGCAATCAGGGGCGCCAGAAATATGCCCAGATCTTCGATGGCCACCAGAGCCTTGTTGACCCTGACGCTGCTGTCCGATTCGATGGTCAGCTCGATTCTGGCTTCCTTCTTCTCGTCGCTGGCGTTGCGCGCCGCAGCGGCGGTCTGGTTGACTCCGAAACTGGCTTCAAAGGCCAACGGCGTCGCCAGCAGGAGGATGACCACCAGGACCAGTGAGACATCGATCAGCGGCGTCAGATTGACTTCAGCCAAGGTTTCGTCGTTTTGTTGTGGGCGGTTCCAACGCATGGAGTGCTCCTTCAAACAGTCAGAATTTCAACGGCTTCCGGGCTGGTCTTTTTCGTCTCCGAAGCCGAGGAATTCGACTTGTCACGGGCCTGCGACGCATTGCCGGAAGTTTCGCCGGTGGCCGATTCAACGGCAGCCGCCAAAGTGACCCTCAGGCTGCGGGCGTGGTTCTCCGAAACCGTCAACATGATGTTCATGGACCGATTAAAATGGTTGAACA
>DAOVTU010000175.1 GCA_030632925.1 Candidatus Krumholzibacteriia bacterium
GGGTTCAATCGTCAGGATAGTGCCAATGCCCACAGTCGTGGTGCCAAGATTGTAGTAGGGGTAAGACGGCAAACCCATCGTGGTGATTTTTTCCAGGGTAGCATCAGCCGACAGGGTCTCGTTGATCAGCCCGATGGCGTGGATGCCGTTCTGGTTGAAGGTATTGTTGATGTAGCTCGGATTGGCCAGAACCGACGTTGCCAGGGGCGTCTGCACCTGGTTGAAGAAGTTGTTGTCCTGAATCAGAGGGGCCGAATTGCCGTCCGTCCAGATACCGATATAGTTGGTCGAAAAGAAATTGTCCCTGATCGTTGGTGAAGCCGATTCGCACCAGATGGCTGCATCCGGCACGCTGTAGGGGCCATAGCCGCCGTAGGCCAAATCGCAAAGCTGAACGATCGAGGTCAGGTCATCACTGGTCGGAGAGAACTTGATGGAGCCCCAGTTGTTGTAGGTCGGCACGGTTGCCGTACCGTCGCCAGCGGTATCCCCGGGGTTACCCCGGCTGTCATCACGAACGCTGGTGAAGGCGATGGTGCTGTCAGGTGTACTGACGGCCTGCAGGCTGCCGTCAATGATCAGGTCCGTACCAGCCGAGACATTGATCATCTTCAGGACAATACCCGGCTCGATGCGAAAGTTGGTTCCGGTCGTGACACTGATGTCACCGGCGAGGTAATAGCTGATATTGCTGAACCCGGCCATCGACCGCACGCGCAGCACCGAATTGACGCCAACGATTTCGGGAATCAGGCCGATGGCACTCAGCCCCACATTCGTGAACGTGATGCCGGTATAAATCGGCTCGGCCGAAATCGACATCAGCATCGGGGTGTAGGTGGTATTGGAGATGTCCACGTTGTTGATGACTGAAGCCGCCGTGCCGGCCTGCCTGAGACCATAGTAGCTGTTCTGCAGGATGAGATCATGCAGGTCCGGACTGGCTGATACAGCCGAGATCAGGGCCTCGTTGGAATAGCCGCCAAACTTGAGGGTCGCATAGCTGACCGAACCGGTGCTGCCCGGGTTGAAACGGATCAGCCCCCAGTTTCCTGTCGCCGGCGATGTATTGCTGCCGTCGTTGTTGGTATCGGCCGGAACGCCGTGGGTATCGTCCTTGTAGCTGGTGAAAACGATCTGGCTATCCGGGTCAGCCGTACCGTCCATGTGCAGCGCTCCGTTGACGATGATATCCACGTAATCCCGCGGTTTGGCCACGATACCCGGATCGATCGTCAAGTCACCGGACACATCGATTGTGATATCGGCCAGCAGGATGTAGACCAGGTTGTCGATGGGTGTCACACCCAGAGTCGCCCCGCGAATGCCCAGGGTATTGGTCCCCAACAGGGTCCCGCCCAGGATACCGATGGCGTCAAAACCGTTGTCGCTGGTCGAGCCAAAAGCGATGCTGTCGAAGGTGGGATTCGAAGAAATCTCGATGGCCACCGGCACGTCCTGCATGGCGTTGATGCTCGAATTGTGCAACGAAGGGCTAGAGGTGCCGATGCATTTCAGTCCGTAATAGGCCGCCGTCAGGTCACAGTTGCGCAGGGTTGGACTGGCGTTGTCGCAATGGATCGCCCCATAGTTCGAACTGTTGTATCCGGCAAAAGAGACCCGGCAATTGCGCAGAATGCTGGCGTCGTCCGACACGTCGAAGAAACGGATTCCACCCCAGTCGTTCCAGTCCGGAAAAGTGTTGTTGCCGTTGACATTGGTGTCCTGGCCAACCGGTGCCGGGGCATTGTCGTCATCGATACTGGTGAAGTAGATCAGGGAGTCGGCTGTGGCGCCACCCAGAGCGGTCAACAGGCCTGAATTGCTGACATAGGTCCCGGCGTTGAATTTGAGCACTACGCCCGGATCAATGTTCAGGGATTCGCCACTGCCGATGACGATGGTGGCGGACACCTGATACGCCAGGGCGCTGGTCGGTACCCCGCCGATCGTAGCGCTCGGCCGTGAGATGTTGGCCGTCCCGACGACGGAACTGTTGTATATTTGAATGGCGTCGGTGCCATTGCCCGATGGTGCATCAAGAATGATGTTGTCGAACACCGGATTGGTATCGAGTGTCATGTAGACCGGCACCAGGGTCATGCGGTTGATGGCGGTGTTCTGGATTGTCGGTGCGGCCAAAGTCGTCATCTGGATACCGCGATAACCATCACTCAGGTCACAGGCGCGAATCAGGGGCGCTGAACTGGTGGTGAAACTCAACGTCGGATAACTGGATCCGCCGGCATAGCGCACCGTGCACCAGCGCAGCGAACTGCCGCTGGAGGAACTGCCGCTGAATCGAATATTGTACCAGTCGCCAACCGCAGGCGTGGTCGCCGCGCCGTCGCCATTGGTGTCTTCGCCCAAACCCAGCGGTGCCAGGTCATCCTTGATGGAAGTGAAGACAATCGTGCTGTCCGCGGCACTGCCGCCTTCGGCGAAAAGTGTGCCGACAACATTCAGGTAGGTGTTGGGCAAGAATTTCAGGGTCACACCGGGGTCCACCGTCAGGGTCACTCCTGAAGAAACAGTCACCGATCCGATCACCTCGTAGACGGCTCCGCCGACGGTATCCAGAGTGGTGTCCACTACAATGGTTCCAGAGATGGTTTTTTGACCGAGAGCGGGCGCCGCTCCAACCAAAGCCACAACCAACAGGCTCAATACGAGGATCAGGGGACGGCGTGACATGGCAACCTCCAGGGGGAACAACGACGCCTCACGACGTGTCGACAGGCTGATTCATAGGCTCTGTATCAAAAGGGCTGGGTGGCGCTGAATCGCGCCTCTCCAATCTCCCGGCATCGTACTCTGTTTTTGAGTTTACGTCAACATTTTAACATACAAGCGCATCCAGCAACATCAATCATCAAATTTCGCAACTAACCAAGTTCAAGTCCCGCGATCACATAGGCATGATCACTGGCTTTCTCACCAGTCCGGCCAGGCCGAGAGCCCAGGAGTGCGTTGGCGTGCAGAATCTCGTATTCAATCTTCCGCCCCTCCAATTGGCGGTTCCCCACCACCCCATGCATCAGGGCCTGTGAAATGCCCCGATGGTTGTAGTCGAACCGCAGCTGCTGCGGCACCGTATTGACCAGATTCGTGCTGTGATCACCGGTCAATGCCCGCAAGGTCGCACTGAATTCGAAGTCGTTAAAATCGCCGGTGACATAGTAGTCGACCTCCTGTTCCCGCAACCGGGCCAGATGTTCACCGATCAATTCGGCCTGCTGCACCCGCAGGGCCTCGCGCGAATCGAAGCCCGGCGCCTCAGGCGCGAAAAGCCCGTTCTGGTGCCGCTTCGAAGCCAGGTGCACGTTCACGACTTCCAACTCGCCCGTGCCCGAGGCCAGCCGGAAGCGGGCGGCCAATGGTTTGCGCGATCCCTCGAAGGCCGGTGAACCCTCGCCCAATCGCTGCAGCGAACCCTCCACAAAACTCACCCGTTGCGGGTCATACAAGTAGGCGTTGCGGATGTTGCCGCCCGGTTGTCCACCATCGGCTTCGGAGGCCGGAGGGATGTCCAGCCACCGGTACTGCGGACCGCCGGCCCGCTGCACTGCGGCAATGAGAAAGTCGTAGGTCCGCTCTGCCTGCACTGTGGTGGTCAACTCGGCACCGTCGTCATCCTGGATCTCCTGCAGCGCAACGATAGCCGGCCCCGCCGCATCCCGGGCAATGGCCCGGCCCAGGGCGTCGAATCGCCCGTCGCCCACGTCGTCATCCACATCCCGGCGCGGGTCGTTCACCTTGGCCGGATTTTCCCGGTGCGGATCGAGATTAAATCCGTTGAGAGTCAGCACGGTGATGCCGGATCCATCGCTGCGCAGAGTGGTCGACTGGGTCTCCACCTTGGCAGGACGCACCTGAACCGGACCTGCGGCTGCGATTTGAAACGAGGCCACCCGAAAGTTGAGTGGGCCCACAATCGGCGCGAGCAATTCGGCGCCCACATTGACGGACGGGGCATCATCGTAGTTGATGACTCTAAATCCCGGCAACCAACGCTCGGGCCATTCGGGATCGATCAGAACACCACCCTGGCGAGTGCGCACCAGATCCGAGTCGGCTGGCAACAGCACGTAGTCACCGAAGGGATTGCTCGGCGCCGTGAAAATCGCACCGGATTCAATGCCCACCAGCATGCCTTCAAGGCTATTGAGGAACAGCGCGAGTTTCTGCGGCTCCACCAGCACGTTTTTTGCCGTCAACCAGACCGGTTTGATCTCCGGCCCGTAAAATTCCAACTCCTGCACAGCCCCGCCCACCAATTGGGTCGTCGGGCGCGCGTATTCATCCGGCTGGTAGTCCACGACCTTGCCAGCCACAGCCACCAGGCTTCCCACAGGCGGCTTGTGCCCGCGCTCGAGCACAAAAAGGCCCTGGGATTCCGCGGCCGTCACGTCCCCCTGCGGATCCTGGATGAAGAACCCCTTGCGGGTCGTGCCGATCACGACGCCGCTGGTGGCGACCGTCTGGCCCCCCAGCGGCGAGAACAAACCGCTGCCCTGAATGCGATGTATGGGTGTTTCCTGCATGGTCCTGTCTTTGGTGTTGAGTCTATTTTGTAGTCAGCGCGTATTCAACGGCCATGGCCGCATGTATGTCCGTAGTATCGCACAGCATGACCTTGGTATCGGCCTGGCTCACCAGCATACCAATTTCCGTACAGCCCAAAATAACCGCTTCGGCTCCCTGCGCCGCCAGGTCGTCAATGATGCGCACATATTCCTGTCGCGCCGCATCCTGAAAACTGCCCAGGCACAACTCCTGATAGATCACGTCGTGCACGATTTTGCGGTCGGCGGCGTTGGGGGTCACGACTTTCAGGCCGAATTTTTCGGCCAGGCGGCCCTTGTAGAAATCTTCTTCCATCGTAAACGCCGTGCCCAACAGACCCACCGTACCCACACCTTCAGCCAACAGCACTTCGGCTGTCGCATCTGCAATGTGCAGGATGGGAATGTCGATGGCCGCTTCAATTTCCGGCGCCACGATGTGCATGGTATTGGTGCAGATCACCAAAAAATCGGCCCCCGCGGCCTGGATGCTTTGCGCCGCCTTGGCCAGGATGGTCGCCGTGCCCGCCCAGTCGCCCTGATGCTGCAGTTGTTTGATGGGCTCAAAATCGACACTGTGCATGACGATCTGGCCGGAGTGCAAGCCGCCGAGGGCGGATTTGACGCCTTCATTGATATTGCGGTAATAACCGACCGTGCTTTCCCAACTCATGCCGCCCATCAGGCCAATGGTTTTCATGGAGGTTTCTTCTCCTGCAAAGTGATGCTGCTGAAAATATTGAAGATCTCTGCCCGCGCTCGGTGTGCCGGGAGGCAAACCTTTGCACATTGCGGTAGAGATCTTCAACACCGGAATCACGGAGAGAAAATTCCGGTCACTTGATCAACGTCATTTGCCTCGATGTGGAGTTGCCCCCGGCCTCCATTCGATAGTGATAGACGCCGGCCGAGACCGTACGACCGGCGCTGTCCCGGCCGTCCCAGATCACGTCGCAACGTCCGGTCTCGCAGGATTCGTTCAGAAGGGTCGTGACCAACCGGCCTGCCACATCATAGACGTCGAGGCGAACGACACCGGGGTCGCTGATCTCGAAAGAGATTGTCGTCATGGGGTTGAACGGATTGGGCACCGCGGCAGCCAGTTGCATCTGGATCGCAGGCGCTCCCACATGGCTGACTGTCTCGGTGGGATAGGACAAATCAAGAACATCACTGTTTTTTAAGGCGATGTCGTCCATGAGAAGTGGGCCCGCCACGCCATCGCCGCCGCCGGTCTTGATGAAAATATTCCGCAGGTCGTTGATGGTCCCTTGCCGGAACGGAAACTCGGTGCGGCCGTCGATCTCAAGCTGATCAGCAGCCGTAGCCGCCTCCCCTTCGCGGTCATGCAACCACACGGAAGTCACGTCGGCACCATTGTCGATGTAGAGCCAGCAGTTGTACCATTCCCCTGGTTCGAGCTCAGTCAGATCACTGTAGGTACCACCGTCGTTGACCCGCAAGTTGTCGTTGGTACTGGTCAGGCTGAGTTCCGGTTCAAAATTCCCGAATTGATCAGGAAAAGTCGACTCGGACACGCCAAACGAGACATTGAGTTGGTCCTCGTAGCGGAAGCGCAGAAAGAGCGTGCGGGCTTCACCCTCGGGAATCACCGCAGTGTGGAATAAAAACGTTGAGGAGGTCAACACACTGAGTACCTGATTGTCGAAGTCGGCCGGATCGAGAACCACCTCGCTGGAAAGGTCGTCGGCGAACCAACCATTTTGGCCGGCAATGGGCCCCAGCACCAGCCCATCAAACTCGGCCACATCAACAAATGCCAAACTTGTGCTGGCGCTGACCACCGCGGCGATGCCAACCACCACGGCCCATGAAATCGATTGCTTTAGCGTGAACATCATTTCCCCCTGTCTCTGGGTTTTGTCTGCAAATTTCCAGGCGCGCTGAACTTGCGACGCTGGTTTGATTTTTAATCGGCCTCAACTGCAAA
>DAOVTU010000246.1 GCA_030632925.1 Candidatus Krumholzibacteriia bacterium
ACCCGTTCAATCCCCAGACCGAGATCCGTTTCCAACTGGCCGAGGCCAGCCAGGTGCGCATCACCATTTATGACGTGACTGGGCGACTGGTACGCACGCTGGTGAACGAGCAGCGCAGTGCCGGTGAAGGCCACGTCGTGTGGCAGGGTCGGGACGACAGCGGACGGCAGGTTTCCAGCGGAGCATATTATGTACGGCTGGAAAACGAGGGCCAGATCGATCATCGTAAGATCATGATGCTAAAATAGAGAACAGGGGGGAAATCGGAGCCTGTCTCCGTCTCCCCTCTGTGAGCTGCTGATATAGACAAATTTGAATAGTGCGCAAAGGGGACACCATGTTTGCCAGAAATTCCCGGATCGTGATCGTTTTGGTCGTACTGGCCATTTTGGGGGGCCAAAATTTTGCCCACGCCCAAGACCGGATCGGCATCTACTGGGACCCCGCTTTCACCAACAATGAAACGACGACCGCAGCCC
The DNA here is from genome assembly GCA_030632925.1 of Candidatus Krumholzibacteriia bacterium. Taxonomy (GTDB): domain Bacteria; phylum Krumholzibacteriota; class Krumholzibacteriia; order LZORAL124-64-63; family LZORAL124-64-63; genus JAGRNP01. The sequence continues at coordinate 480 of DAOVTU010000246.1, forward strand.
CCTTTGAAGTGCTGGATGCCTATATTGTGATCAGCGACCCCAGCGTGGGTGGCGGCATCCTCGCCTGGGAATGTGAAGTGGGTATCGATGGTCCGGGTATGGCCACCGGTTGGAGTATCGAAGGGCAGGCCATCAACGCCCAGTCCCCCCCGCGCTTTGCCGTGGGACTGGCTTCGCCCCTGCCGCCGGCCACGGTCACCCAGGTGGCTTCATTTCAGTTGATCGTCACCGAAGTTCAAGAGGTGAACGTCACTCTCAGTCCCATTTTCTTTGCTTCGATCCCCAATGAAATGGCCTACCTCGGCAATGACCTGCCCGAACAACTGACGGTCATGACGCCGGTGACCAACAACCAGATCGTGGCCACCGTCAACGCCAGTGATTTTGATGTCAGCGTTGACCGCACCCACCTGGATTTTGGCGCAGTTGCCCTCACGGTCGACAATACGCGCTTTGTCAGGGTCACCAATGTTGGTGGCGGCCTGTTGCCTCTCGAAATTTCACTGGCGTGTGACGGTCCCGGGTATTCCCTCGATTCGGTTTCAGGGGCCTGGGGAGTAGGACCTGGTGAAACCGTGATCATCCCCGTCACCTTTACTCCGTCGGTGCTGGGATTAGTGACCTGCACGCTAAACTTGGGCCCCCACGCACCAGACGTCGTGGTGACCGGCAGTGGTCGCGAACCGATCACCTCCTGGGCCATCAGCGGTGATGTCGATTTCAGCCTGGTATTTGTGGGCAACTCCCGGGAAATCACGGCCTCGTTCAGGAACACCGGCGACCTGCCGCTGGAATTGGACGTCGGCTGGATCGACACCTGCGACGGGGCCCTGACGGTCTCCAATTTGGGGCCACAGACCGTCCTGGCTGGCACCACCATTTACCACACTTTCCGCTACGCGCCAATAACCGCCGGCGCGACCGCTTGTGTCATGAGCTATGGGCCGGGATTCCCCTCCATCAACGTGACCGGCAACAGCGTCATCGCACCACCCGATGTGCTGATCTCGCCCGAAAGTATCACTTTTTTGCCCCAGACCCTGGGCACCACCGAGGCCCAGATCATCCGCATCACCAATACGGGCAGCAATCCGCTTCCCATTGATCCTCAATTGACCAACAACGATTCGCCCATTGTTCTTGGTGCAGGCGCCGAGGCCCGTATCCTCCAGCCCGGTAACCGGGCCGACATCCAGGTGCTGTTCACCCCCACCAGCAACGGCTACTTTGGCAACAGTCTTGAGCTCGCCCCCGGCATTGTCCCCATCTCCATTGAGGGCACCGGCGGCCCCGAAATCCGGCTCTGCCAGATGAGCACCGAATTGCTCGAATTCCAGGTCGGAGGCATTGGCGCCTCGCAGACCAAAGCCTTCACGGTGAACAATCCGGGCAATGTGTCGTTGCCGGTGCGTGCCTACCTGCCAAACGGTGTTTTCTCGGTTGAACCCAGCGCGCCGTTCAGTTTGATTCCCGGCATGACGGTCACGTTTGAGGTGACCTATACGCCCACCGACCTCGGGGTCCAATCGGCCCTGATCAGCCTGGGCCCCGACGTCTGTTCGTCCGTCGCGCTGCGCGGTTTTGCTGCGTTTGATATCCAGCCGGGCGAAAACCAGATCGGCTTCTTTTTCGACTCGAATTTCAGCGCCATCGAGACCGGCATTGCCGGCAGTTCAACCACCGTGCCGGTCTATCTCGCGCTGCTCAATCCCTCGGAAACGTCCGGCGTGGCGGGCTGGGAGTGCAGGGTCGAAACCACCGGCGGCGCCGAATTTGTCGGCTGGGACCTGGCCGGCGATGCCATCAATGTCCCCAATCTCAACGACCCCAGCGAATTTACCGTCGGCATCGGCCTCGAGCCCCTACCCTACGCTGCTTCGGGCGTGCTGCTGGCCACATTCCAGTTGCACGTATTTGACGACAACCCCAACAACGTGACCCTGGAATTGCATCCCAACCGCACCGCATCGATCCCCGGCTTCATGGCCTGGGTTCCCTGGAGCGACGTCACCCAGTTGACCCCCATGGTGACGACCACCGGCCAGCCCACCGTGGCCTGGATCAATACCGGCGTGCCCGTTGGGGTGGAAACGCCGACGCCGCTGGCGGTGCAACTCGATGGTCAGATTGACCTGGAGTGGCCCATGCGCGCCGCCAATGGCGATGGTTACCATGTCTACCGCCAGGATCCGGCCGGGCGCGAAGACCGCCTGACCGAAACGCCCTTGCCGGCCACCACGTCCACTGTTCGTTTCAGCGACCGGCCCGACTATCCCGGCGGCACGGTCCTGCGTTACAGCTATGCCGTGGTGCGCGACGGCGCCGAACTGGTGCGCAGTCCGGCGATTGAAGTGACCGTCAAGAGCCTGCCCCAGGTGCGCACGCAGTTGCTGAGCAATGTGCCCAACCCGTTCAACCCCCAGACCGAGATCCGCTTCCAGTTGGCAACAGCCAGTCAGGTGCGCATCACCATCTATGACGTGACCGGGAGACTGGTGCGAACGCTGGTGAACGAGCAGCGCGGAGCCGGGGAAAACCACGCCGTGTGGCAGGGCCGCGACGACAGCGGGCGCCGGGTTTCCAGCGGAGCGTACTATGTACGGCTGGAAAACGAGGGCCAGATCGACCACCGCAAGATCATGATGTTGAAATAGTCCGTCACCCTGGCAGGGGTCGCAAATTGAACGGCAAAAGCTGTCAGTTTGCGGCCCCTGCTGTGCTATAGTCCGCTCAGCAGAAATTCCCGCCCGTTATAAAATGACCTTTAGGGGGAAACCATGATCCGGCAACGTATCAGGCGCAGTCTTCTGTATGTGGCCATTGGCCTTGGTGGTCTTGTGGTCCTGAGCGCGGTCTACCTGGGCGCGACTCATAAGGCGTTCCGGGTTCCCACCGGTGCCATGATACCCGCCATTCAAATCGGTGACTATCTCTACGCCAAACGGGCCGGAGATTCTTTTGTGCCCCAGCAGGGTGACATCCTCATATTCAAGTACCCCAAGGATCCAACGATTGACTACGTCAAACGCTGCGTCGCATTGGCTGGCGATACGGTTGAGGTCGTCGATGGAATCCTGAAAGTCAACGGCGAGACCTACGAATCCAATTTCGCCGAACCTGATGGTGACCACAGTTGCGTACCGGGCTGGGACGGACAGGACGGCTGCCCAACTCCGTGCAGCTATCGGGACCACAGATCGTTCATCTCCAATGCCCGGAGTCGAAGCTGGCCGGGGCCGGGCATGCCCAAACCATACATCGTGCCCGAAGGACACATCTTCATGATGGGCGACAACCGCTACAACAGCGCCGACAGCCGTTACTGGGGCCCACTGGATGTGGACCTGATCATCGGTAAGGCCTCGTTCTTTTATTACAGCAGTGAAGACTTCGGCCGGATAGGAAAGAAAGTGCGCTGACCGCCTTCAAGCTTGGACGGCACAAAAAAAGAGGCGCCTCAATTGAGGCGCCTCTTCTGTTTCAGAACCATGAAGATTCCAAATATCAGCTATTCCACTTCCCAAACATCCGACGTGTACAGCAGATCCTTCAGATCGCCATTACCCCGGTTTTCGGTGACAGTGCTGAGCTGTTCGTGAACCAGACCCTCAAGAGTCGGGGCCTCGACCTGACGCAACACACCCATCGGGCGCGGCATGGTCTCGTCCTTCTCCATCTGGATCAGCATGAAGGCCGCCGCGGCGGAATCCTCGGTCGGATCCCAGATCGCTGCTTCCTCGACGCTGCACTTGACGACCTTGAAGCCATCAAACCGCAGGCCTTTGTCCTTGTCCTTGCCGTAGGCCAAAGGCTCGCCCGGGACCAGATTGATCGTCATCTCGTCGCGCACGGCCTTTTCGGTCCAACCCTTGAAGCAGTCATGGTTGAAGATGACGCAGTTTTGCCAGACTTCGACAAAGGCGGTGCCCTTGTGAGTCGCGGCAACCGCCAGCGTCGCTTTCATGTGCTTCGGACTGACATCCATGGTGCGGGCCACGAAAGTGGCGCCGGCACCAAGAGCCAGCTGGATCGGATTGAACGGCGCATCCACCGAACCGAAAGGCGAAGTCTTGGTCTTCAAGCCCTGCGGTGAGGTCGGCGAATACTGACCCTTGGTCAGGCCGTAAATCTCGTTGTTGAACAGGATCACCTTCATGCCCACGTTGCGGCGCAGCGAGTGAATCATGTGGTTGCCACCGATGGACAAGCCATCGCCGTCACCCGTGATCACCCACACATCCAGATCGGGATTGGCCACCTTGACACCGGTCGCGATGGCGTTGGCCCGTCCGTGGATACTGTGAATGCCGTAGGTGTCCATGTAATACGGGAAGCGGCTGGAACAACCGATGCCCGACACGAAAACCACGTTTTCCTTCTTCACGCCGACATCAGCCAACGTTTTTTGCACACCGCTGAGGATGGAATAATCTCCACAGCCTGGGCACCACTTCACTTCCTGGTCGGATTTGAAGTCTTTTGCCTTCAATTGCTGGACTTCACTCATGACTTATCCTCCAGGAGCTCTTCGAAATGGGCCTTCAGTTCACGGGCCTGGAACGGCTTGCCCTTCATCTTGCTGTACTTCTCGAAATTGATTTCCGGGTACTCGGCCCGCACCACCTAGCCCCGTTGCCAGCAAAACCCACTGAATATACAGGACATTCAGAGATAGACTGGGGAGAAGCAGCTGGCTTAGGGCAGCGGCCTCAAGTGGCGCATGTGCATCAAGGTCGCCTTCCTGCCCGCCTTCTGCATGCGCTCGACCGCAGCCCGGGTCGCGCCATAGGTCGAACCCCAGGCCACTACCAGAATCTCGCCAGTCGCATCACCGTTGAGCGGCGGGGTCGGGATCGAATCCCGAATGCCCATGATCTTGGCCTCGCGGACCTCGGTCATCTGCTCGTGATTGTCCGGATCGTAACTGACATTGCCGGTTACGAAGTCCTTTTCCAGGCCACCAACACGGTGCTCCAGACCAGGAGTGCCGGGCTTGGCCCAGTTGCGAGCCAGTTTTTCATCCCGCGTGTAGGGGCTGAAACCTTCAGGA
>DAOVTU010000287.1 GCA_030632925.1 Candidatus Krumholzibacteriia bacterium
CTGTTGTTCATACTGGCAAACGCCCCCTCGGAAGCATTTTCAGGACATTGGTTTTCGCCGCCGCTACGGTGGGACAAGCGGCGGAATTCCCGGGATCTGACGGCTTCTTTCGTTAAAAGGCCCTTCAGCCCGGGTCTTGCAGGAATTGTTGGCTCTAAGCCTCGGCAATGACCACTGAAATATAGGGATTGGTCCCCATCGGTGTCAACCTCAAGGTTGAGGGAATTGCCTGTCCATCAAGGGTTATCCGTCGAAATGAAGCCGCCGCGACTGCCAGACCTCCGCCTGAGGTCCAGCCTGGCACAAAAAACGGGAGCGGTTCCCGAAGGAACCGCTCCCAGACAGCTGCACTGTCGAAGAAATTTCCGAAGAAATTACTTCACCAGAGCCATCTTGTTGACCTCGACATCGCTGCCCATGCGGGCTTCGTAGAAGTAGACACCCGAGGACACATTGCTGCCCTGGTTGTTGGTGCCGTCCCACATCACAAAGTCACTCGCTTCGACGTGACCGTCGATGAGAGTCTTAACCAATTCGCCACGAACGTTGTAGATCTTCATGGTCAAGTGCCCAGCGGCCTTGATCGTGTAGGAGATCTTCGTGCTCGGGTTGAACGGGTTCGGATAGTTCGACGCAGCAAACTTGGTGCTGGGCAGAACCGGGGTCGCAGGAACACTACCGGCAACGCCGAAGTAGTCAAGTACATCAGACAGAACCTGGGCGCGGGCGGACAGCGGAGCGCCGACCTTTGCACCAGGATTCGAGTAGATGTAGCCCATGTCGTAAGGCATGGACACAATACGGTTAGTCGTATTGTAGACGTTCAGAGTCGCAGCGGAGTACGCGTACGCACCAGGATTGTTGTTCGGATCGCCGAACTCAGCCAAGCGAGTCGCGCCAGCGCGAATGGTCACACCATCAAAGGTGTTGATGCCGAAGCAACCACCATAAGCGATCCAGCTGTTCACATTCGTGATAACCGGGTTACCAGCAACAGCCAACACCAGGGGTGTCGTCTGGTTACCAATGAAGCTCCGGACATCATTCGTGCTGATATTCAGACCCATGACATCTTCCAGGAACGACAGGCCAGAGGCACCCGCGTTGATTCCCAGATCGCTTGCCACGTCATCACCAGTCATGAAGATGTCTTTGTTACCAGCGGCCATCCATGTCACCAAGGCGCCAATATCGTTACCGGCGTCGTTGTCGAAGTCACCATTCGACAGAGTATTCACGCCCAGGTTACCGGCCGTGTAAATCATGTCGGTGTAGTGCTCGAGAGCCAGACCATTGGAACGTCCACCAATACCATTACCAACACCGGAGCTAGGTCCGTTGGTGTAATAGATATCGTAGTCGGCGCCAGAGGCCATACCCAGGTTGTTGAATGCACTGTACCATTCAGCTTCTCCACCACGGTTGGCGAAGTCATTCCAGAAGATCACGCCAGGAGTCGTGAAGCCACCAAAGCCATCGCTGTCGATGGTCGGCAGAGCATGAATCACGTACGTCGAGTTGTAAGCCAAAGGATCGCTGAAGTCACCGAAGCCGCTGATGTCAGCAGGCATGGTGGCATACTGCACGTCGCCAGCTACGTCATCACCAGCACGGATGTAGTAGTGCAGGACGTCGCCGGGGAACAGGGTACCGGTGTCAGGCAGGTCGAAAGCCCAAGCATCGGGATCGGGGATACCGGAGGTACCAACTGCGACAATACCCAGAACCATGCCACTGGTGGCGGTGGTACGGAAAGCATTGAACACGGGGTTCGCATCGATCGTGTAGTGGAACTCGGGGGCGCCAGCAAGGGCAGCTCCGGTACGCACAGGCACGATGTCCACAACCATGGAGTCACCGGGATCATTACGCAGGTGCGCGGCCAACGAGATGTTGTTCGCCATATCGAAACGCACATGCAGGGTATTCAACGCGCCCAAGTTGATTGCATCAACTTCGGGGAAGTTGTCATTGATCATGTCCAGCTCACGCGTGGCCATACCAGGACCAACGTAAGGGAAGACCTTGACACCAACGTTATCGAAGTAAGGCGCGGGGTAGCCATCGTTGCCGATCCAGCCCCAGGCCCAACCCAGCTCGTAGACGCCCAGGCGAACCTGAACTTCATCGCGACCAGGATTCATCAGATCGGTAACATCGTTGCTGACGCGGAGATAATCCGGGCCACCGTAGTATACGAAGTTGCGATCCAGGAAACCTTGTTCTTCCAGCACCTGAGCGGCACCAGCGGAGCCATCGGTGTCAGCGGAGCGGATGCCCCACGTGTAGAAGATACCAGGTGCGTCAGCCGAGAGATCCTCGTGACGGTAGGCATCAAAGTTGAACAGAATACCATCGTAGACAGCGTTGGGCCATGCCATCACGGGAGAGTTGATGTCAACTTCCACGTGGCTGGCGGGACCAGCGAGACCACCAATGGTGTTCACGATGTAGCCACTGGGGCCGTAGCACCAGTTGATACAGTCGGCGCCACCGGTGCCGGCAACTACGTTACCGTCATCGATGAAAGCCACCTGCTGGCTGTAGTTCGTGTTACAAGGATCATCGTCTTCCAGAGCACTCCACAAGGCAGCGAAGTTACCAACGCCATCGGGGAAGGTCGGGAACCAGTTGCCGAAGTCGACCTGGAAATTGTCGAAGTCGACAATATCAGCTTGGCCAACCTGGGTCGTGGTGACGGTGACGTCATCGACCTGGCATGCACCGGCGGTAGGCCAGGAGCAGTCAGCATCGGACCAGCCACCATCGGACTGGACGCGGAACAGCACATAAACGTCGGTGCCGTCAACCAGTTCGGTAGGCAGGTAACTGATACCATTGGCTACGGCGACCGTACCCTTGCCGTCCCAGGACTGGATGTCGGTGAAACCCAGGTTGCCCTGGATCTTGGCGCTCAAGCGCGTGTAATCATAACCGGGCTCGGTGTCGTGCTGCAGCGTGGCAGCGACGGTCACCGTGGCACCAGATGCAGGATCCGCAACCGTAGCGCGGTAAGCCAGCAGATCGTGCCAGCTGTTACCATAACCACCAACGACGTCCAAGGAGTCGTTGCAGCTGGCGATGTTGATGTCACCACACCAGGCAGCCGTGTTACCCACGACAGCTTGGTTGTAGTCACTCACTTGCCAGTGGGTCACGGTGGGTTGGGTGATATCAACGCTCGTCCAGCCATTCCAGCCAGTGCTGAAATCGCCGAAGTAAGCGGAGCCTGAACCTTCGGCAGCCATCAAATCGATGGTGTCACCGAGAGCTTTGGCGAGTGTGGCGCTACCGCCGTGGATCGTGGAGTTACCCTTGGTGATCTGCGGCATCTCACCAGCAAAGGAGCTCAGGGCAAACACCATCGCCAGCGCGAGAGCAGCGAACATGGTGAATTTCTTCATTATTTTCCCCCCATCATCGACATAAAGTCGACACATGGTTAGGCGAACGATTGCTGTGCAGTCATGAAGTAATTCAGGCTTCATCTTGCACAATACGGGCGACAAAAGGGTTCCCTCGACTGTCACGCACAGACAAAGCCGTGCGTAATTAGCGAGACCTCCTTCAAAGATGCAGACCCAAGATGACGAGTGAACAAGGTGTCAAGTGATCGAAACTGAATTGAGAGTGGAAATCAAGAGAGACAGCGCACCTCTAAGGGATGGGAACTTTTGTCTGTGAGTCGCTGAATCACTCTACCCCAAACCGGGGGGAGCGTCAATAGTATTTGTTAAAAAAACGCAATTTGGGTACAACAACGACCCCCGGCAGGTGCCAGGGGCCGTTGCGGCCTAAATAGCGATTGCAGGCCGTTTCGCTCTTATTGGTCTCCAGCAGCCACTGCCGAGAAATCAGCGTATTGTGCAAATAAGCCGTGGATTTCCCTCAGAAAGGCGTGCCTGAGCAATTTCAGATCTTCTTCGTCCGCATTGACCCTCACCCCGTCAAAGAAAGCGTCAATGGCCGGCCCCAAACCCGAAAGAACGGCGAAAACTTTGTCATAATCCCGGGACTCTTCGGCCGCCACCAATGCGGGAACGGCCCCCGCCACCGAAGCCAGCAGTTCTTTTTCCAAAGCTTCGGGCAGCTCTGACAAGACTTCGCCGTCGGCCCCCATCCCTCCCTTGATCCAGCGTTTTTGGCAGTCCGCCAGGGCTTCCACCGGCAGAACCCCACCTTTCAGGATGTTGCGGCAACGCTTGAACCCGGTGGCCAGCAGTTGGAAGTCCGCCTGCTCCCGATATCCATCCAGGGCCTGAACCCAAGCCAAGGCATCCACAGCATCGCGCCAGCGCGCGGGCAGCACCGCCCTGACGACTTCAGGATTCGCTTTAAGATTATCCGACAAGTAACCACCAAGGCGGGTTTTGACAAACTCACCAACTTCGGCAGCAGTATCACCCAAATCCTTGTCCTTACTAAAATCAGCGACTCCCGCCATGGCCTGGCCCAGGGCCGCCTCCAGGTCCAGGCGCAGGTCAGACTCCAGCAGAACGCGCAGAATAGAAAGCACGTGCCGGCGCAAGGCATACGGATCCTTGGCCCCGGTTGGGACAAAGCCCGCCAACCAGCAACCCACGATGTTGTCCAATCGATCGGCCACCGAAAGCACATCGGAGAAGCGGTCGCCCGGCAATTCCCCCGTGGCGCTGCGCGGAAAGTGATGGCGCTCGATAATGCGGCACACCTGCTCGTTTTCCCCGGCCAAAGCGGCATAACGTGCGCCGATGAAGCCCTCCAGCTTGGTGAATTCCTTGCCGTCCTTGATCATCTCGCTCACCAGATCGCTCTTGCAGATGACTGCGGCCCGCAACAGATCGGCCGGCGCCTCGCCACCGTCGCCCATGCCATTGGCCCACAGCCAGCTCACCAGCGCCTGCATCCGCCGGGTCTTGTCCAGCACCGAGCCATAGCCCTCCATCCAGGTCACGGTGGCGAGCATTTCGGTGCGCTCATCCGGTGTCTTCTTCAGGTCAAAATCCCAATAGAACAGCGCATCGGCCAGACGGGCGTGCAGCACCCGCTCATTGCCCCGCACCACA
>DAOVTU010000223.1 GCA_030632925.1 Candidatus Krumholzibacteriia bacterium
AGTCGGGTTCAAGAGAGCCATCCCGGTTGGAGTCACTTTGAATTCTGAAAAAATCCGTTCACCCGCTCCAGCAGATCGGTCGTATCACCGAAGCTGGCGGGCATAACGGGCAGTGAACTGAGAAACTTAGTGCCGTAGTTTTTGGTGTGCAACCGGTTATCGAGGATCAGCACCACGCCCCGGTCGTCCATGCGCCTGATGAGTCGCCCAAAACCCTGTCGCAAACGTAAAACCGCATCGCGAACCATGAAATGGGTGAAGGGATTGTCCCCCGCAGCCGCCACTTTTTCGCACCGCGCCTCGACCCAGGGGTCGTTGGGCACCAGGAAAGGCAATTTCGTCACCACCAGGATTTCAAGGTCTTCGCCCGGAAAATCCACCCCTTCCCAGAAAGTCGAAGTGCCCAGCAGCATGGCCCGGCGGTGGCGCCGGAACTGGTTGACCAGCGCGCCCGGGCCCGAGCGAGGCGTCTGGGCCAGCACGATGGGGTCGGTGGTGCGCTCGACGTTGGGATCATCGTTCAGGCCCGCCGCCGCCAAAACCTCGGATGCTTCGCGGATCAGTTTATAAGAGGTGAACAAGCCCAGTGTCTTGCGCCCCACGCCCCGCGCCAGCGTACTCATGACCTCACCCACGGCCCGGCCAAACTGGGGAGAACCGGGGTCCGGGAAGTGGCTCGGGGTCAGGACCAGCGTTTGCTTATGATAGTCGAAGGGCGACGGACTGGTGTGGGTCAGGGTCGCAGGTCGGCGCCGGGTCAGGCCCAACTCGCTCATCATGTGGTTAAAATCTTCACCTACAGCCAGGGTGGCGCTGGTCATGATCGGACGGCAGCTGTCGTTCTGCCAGTATTCGCGCAGCACGCCGCCGGCTTCCAGCAACGTCGCGCCCAAACGCGCCACGCCGCGATGCCGACCCGGCTCAATCCAGGTCACCCAGTCTTCACTGCCGTCGGAATTCAAGAAGTGCACGTCGGTGTGCATCTGTCGCAGCAGTTGACCAGCCTGAGCCAACTGGGCCAGATCATCCTCCAGGCTGCCCGACATGTCGTCGATGACCGACACCTTGCCGGCCAGGCGGGCAAAGGTGCTGCTGGCTTCGGCCAGGTTTTCCTCCAACGCCAAAACTTCGGACCGCAAAGCGCCAAAGGCCTCATCCTTGTCCCGCACCCGGATGCGGCCCATGGGCCGGCCTGTGCCGGGCAGTTTGGCATCCACCTGCACGCCGAGGGCCTGCCACCAATCAGTAAAACTTGTGAACACCCGCCGAATCGAGCCCGCAAAGTCCTGGCACAACCCGGCCGCCATCTCGCCTTCGCGACCGTGCCCCAGCAGGAGCTCGGCCCCCAGGACGAGGCGCTCGGTGTTGGGACCACTGCCCTTGACCCTGCCCAGCAAGTCATCCAACTCGTGCAGGCGGCGCAATCCGATGGAAACAGCATGGGTATCGAGGGTCACATCGGGCAGGCGGTGCGCTTCATCGACCACCAGGTGGTCAATGTCGCCCAGCAGCGTGTGCCCGGCTTTCTGGTCATGCAACAGCAGGCTGTGGTTGACCACCAGCAGGTCAGCTTCCCGGGCGCGTCGGCGGGCGTTCTGAACGAAACACTTTTTGCCTTCGTAACACAGGCCGGGCAGGCACAGGTCAGCTGCGTCAAAGAGCGCGTCGGTGTCGACGTTGAGCAAAGGATGGCTGACAATTTCGTCACGCATGCCATCGGCGGTTTCGTTCAGCCACAGGCGGAACGATACGGCCCGCAAGGCTCCGGCCAGATCTTCGACCGGTTGCGACAGGAAAGATTGCCGCTGGCGCAGGCAGAGATAATTGCGCCGGCCCATCAGCAAGGTGAATTTGCGGTTGCCCAACAACGGGCGCAACCGGGGCAGATCCTGCTCGATGATCTGGGTTTGCAGGGCCCGTGTATGGGTCGAAACCACACCGCGGGTGCCACTGGCCACCACCTGGGAAACAAGCGGCACCAGATAGGCCAGCGTTTTGCCAACACCGGTGCCCGCCTCGATCATCAGGGCCTGTCCCTGGGTCAGGGCGCCGGACACCTGGCGGCCCATCTCGGCCTGTTCCTGACGGGGCGAAAACTCGGGGCCGTACAAACTGCCCAGGCCCTCATCCGTGCCCAGCCAGGCGTAGATCGCATCGGGATTCGCCGCCGGTGGGTCCACCGTAACGGCCGGCGGTTCGGCCCCGGGTTTGGCCAGGTCATCGCCGTCACCATCGTTGGGCGGTACAAAAACCTCGTCCAACAGAGTCAGTAGGGGCCGCACATCGGGCTGGTAGCCTTTGAGCAAGCCATGGCAGGTATCGCGCAGACCCGGTTTCAGTTGCCGCCACCACAGCAATCGGCGGCGAAAACGGCGCACCGCTGCCCGCAATGACGTCTCGACAGACAACCGGTCTTCCTGATTGGTGCCGGTGTCCACCGCGGCGTGCATGGGATCCAGCATGGACCAGAGCAGCCCTTCGGAAACCCGCAACCCGTCGCGATTCATGGCCTCCGGTTCGGTCGCCGCGCCATAGACGACAATGGCCCCCGGATGGTCAGGATGCGCATGGTCGGGCGTCGCAAATTCGATGATTCTATCGCCGGTCACAAGGTCCAACCCCAGCCACATTGAGCACCCGGGGCGGGTCCACTCGCGGACCAGGATCAGGTCCTGTTCGTTACCTGTCTGGTAGTCCATCACTCGCCATCCGGTTGGTTGGCGGCCAGGCGTTTGATAAAACTTTCTTCGTCTAGGATTTCCAACCCCAGTTTTTCCGCCTTGGTGAGCTTGCTGCCGGCTTTGGCGCCCGCCACCAGACAATCGGTTTTTTTGCTCACGCTGCCGGTGACCTTACCGCCCAGGGCTTCGATTTCCTTACGGGCAGCATCGCGGGTCATGCTCTCCATGGTACCTGTCAAAACAAACACTTTACCCGCAAACCAGTTGTCGCCAGTGACGACCACTTCAGGCGGCGGCAGATCTTCTTCGTCGCGGAAAAATTTCACGTCATTCAAGTCGGCCACCAGTTCGGCGCCGCCTTCGGATGCAAAAAAGGCCACGATGGTTTCGCCCACGATGGGCCCGATGTCCGGCAGGTCAGCCAGGCCCTCGGCCGTGGCCTGCCTCAGTGCTGCCATGTTTTTAAAATTGCGAGCCAGGGTCAGCGCCGTCGATACACCCACCTGGGGAATCCCCAGGGCAAAAACCTTGGCCGCCCAGGGGCGCGCCTTGGCCTGGGCCAGGCTTTGCATCAGGCGGTCGGCCGACTTGTCGCCCCATCCGGGCAGCGCGGCCACCACATCCTGCTTGAGCCGGAACAGATCGCCGGGGCCCTGCACCATTTTAGTTTCCAAAAACAAATCAATCGAGCGGCCACCCAAACCTTCAATGTCACAGGCATTGCGCGAGGCAAAATGGCGCAATCGCCCGGCCAGCACTGCCGGACACAAGGGATTCAGGCAACGCAGGGCCACCTCATCCTCGGCGCGACTGGTCGGTTCGCCACAAACCGGGCATTCGGCCGGTTGCGGCACCTGCACTTCATCGCCTGTGCGCTGCTCCACCAACACCCGCAGCACCTTGGGAATGATGTCGCCGCCTTTGACGACCACCACCTGATCGCCGATGCGGATATCCTTGCGCTCCATCTCGTCCCAGTTGTGCAAAGTGGCGCGGCTGACGGTGCTGCCCGCCAGGGCCACGGGTTCCAACTCGGCCACCGGCGTGATCACTCCGGTGCGCCCCACCTGCAGCGTGATCTCGCGCAGGCGAGTGACCGCCTCTTCGGCGGCAAACTTGAAAGCCAGCCCCCAACGCGGCGCCTTGGCCGTGAAGCCCACCAGATTCTGCAGGTCGCGGCTGTTGACCTTGATCACCGCGCCGTCGATTTGGTAATCCAGGCTTGTCCGCAGCCCTTCCAACTCGACCAGATGGGTTTCCAGTTCAGCGGCATCAACCGCTTCGCGCAAAAATGAGTTGGTGGGTAAGCCCAGCGCCTCGATGGCCGCCATCTCGGTAATGTGATCCGGGAATTCGTGGGCCGCTTCCGGCTCCACACCTGCGCCGGCCTGCAAGGGGAACAACTGATAGAAGAACACAGACAACTGGCGCCGCCGCACTTCTTCGCTGTCCAAAGTCTTGAGGGTACCGGCGGTGGCGTTGCGCGGATTGGCCAGTTGCTCCAGCCCTTCGGTTTCGCGTTCGACGTTCAGGGTCTGGAAACGGCTCAGGCTCAGGTAGGCTTCGCCGCGCACTTCAAAACTGCTCACACCGGCGGTGGGGAATTTGTCGGCCCAGTCAGCCGCCAAGACCGAGGGAATTTCACGAAAAGTGGCCGCGTTGTTGGTGATCACATCACCATTTTTACCATCGCCACGGGTCAGGCCCATGACCAGTTTGCCGTCGGTGTACCGCACCGCCAGGGCCACGCCATCCATCTTGGGTTCGACCGTATAGCTGAGGGCCTCGCGCTCCAACCGCGCGCCCAGATCCTTGCGCAGCCGCGCATCGAAAGCCTCAACCTCGGCCAGTTCATAACTGTTGGCCAGGCTCAGCATCGGGCGGCTGTGGGGAGCGTTGGAAAAACGGGAATCGGTGTCGGCTCCGACGGCTGCCGTGGGACTGTCGGCATCAACCAACTCCGGATACAGCGCCTCCAGATCCTGCAGGCGACGATCCAGGCTGTCGTATTGGGCGTCGGTGATTTCGGGTGAGGCGTCCTGATAGTAGAGCCGGTCGTGGTGCTGGATCTCAGCCCGCAGGCGCACCACTTCGGCGCGCGCCTGTACCAGATCCGGCGATTTCTTTCCCTGGTCCATGGGGCTCCGCAGGCTCGGCGCCGATCGGCGCTAAGCGCGGAGGCGGCCCGGCCGGATCAGAAGGTTTCCAGAAGGGTGACGTGCAATTTGGCCTGTTCGAAATCCACCGTGCCCGGGAAGCCGATGGCCAGGGAGATGTCTCCACCCGGCGTGCGGGCCAATATACCCAGGCCATAGCCCTTGGGCCACCCCCGCCGGCGCAATAAAACGGTCGGATCAGTGGCGGCCGGATCGGCAGTCCAGAATTCAAAGTACCCCACGTCATAGAAGGTGTAAAGGCGGGAGCCCTCAGGCCGCCCGATCCGCAGTTCCGCCGCGCCCCAGGCCGCCTGACTGCCATTGAACTCGTCTTCCCGATAGCCGCGCAGGGTTGCCGCCCCGCCGAAGCGGAATTGCTCGGACAGTGGCACGTTGGGTTCGCCACCGGTCAACTGCCGGAAGGCCGATCGCCCGTACAGGCTCAGCGTTGGTGAAACCCACCATTCGCCGGCCGTATCGACCCGAAAAATGCGCTGGGTAACGGCCTCGCCCAACTCGCCGCCTGCCGTGGCGCCCTCATTCAGATCAGTCTGCGGCCTCAGGTTGGCGCTGCGCCAAGCCGTTTCGATGGCGAACAGGCCCGACCAACCGCTGCGTGTGCGGTCGCCCCTTTTGTGGGCCACCGCGCCGCTGGCCCGCGTCCGACTGGTGCGCTCCAAGCTGCCGGTCGGGAAGGTGGACCGGTCCCAACCGACGCCCAGCTCCACGCCCCACAGCGCCACTACCGGCAGGCTCCAATTGTTGTCCAGGCGGAAGCGGGTATAGGTGTCCTCTTCCACTTCATTGTCCAGGGACAGCCCCATGTCCAGGTCCGTGCCAAAGGCCAGGGGCTCCAGATAACTGAAACCAAAGCGCCGCTTCTGCACACCATCGTCGCGCCAGCCGATTTGCAATTTTCGGCCCGAACCGCCCAGATTCGGCAAACGCAGATCCACTTCGCCGCTCAGAGGGCTGCCGCCCTCTTCCTGCCGGCTGAGGCCCAAAACAACCTGCAGGTGATTCACTTTGCGCCGGGC
>DAOVTU010000194.1 GCA_030632925.1 Candidatus Krumholzibacteriia bacterium
AGGGCCGCGTCATCGTCATCGCGGGCCATCGCCAGGGTAGCCAGCGTCTGGTATTTGCCCTGCAAGGTTGTCGCATCTTCAATGAGATAGGTGTCCACGTCCGATTCGATATCGGCCTGCACGGCGGCCCGCAAAGTGGCCAGCACCTCGGGGTTGTCCAGCATTTCGCTGATCGTGCCATGCAGTGGGTAGGTGTGGACGGGCAAGTCGTCCAGGCTGTTGATGGCGATTTTTTCAGGTGCCGGTACGGCCGGCGGGGCTTCGACAGTGGCCACGGGTGCGTTTTGGCTGCTGCCGCCGCAACCGGCCAACAACAGGGCAAACAGGACAATGGCCAGGGCGCTGCGCGAAAGATGGAACATGGGAGCCTCCCGGAAGAGCGTGGGCGAACAAGAATTTCTCACGGGGAATACTAACAGTATCCGGTGGAGTTGAAAGCAGATTTCACATCAACAGGGCGGGACGGTGAAGGTGAAGGTCGAACCGTCGGACAGTTCGACGGTGAAGGTCGTGCCGCCCATGTTGACCTTCTTGCCGCCCTCCCACTCCCTGTCCCGGAATTTCCCGATTTCAACTTCTACAGTTTCACCTGGCTGCAAGGTGTAGGGGTCCTCAAGAGTGGCCGTAACGCCCGAGCCCACCTGGGGCTTCTCCTGCTCCATCGCATCTTCGCCCGCGATCTCGATCTCTTTATACCAGGCGGTCGGGGAACCCCAGGTCAGGACCAGGCTGGTGATGGTGATGGGATCGCCGGTGGTATTGGTCATATCGAAAATGACCTTTTCGCACTGGCTGCCGTCGGTGGTCCCGGTCCCGTCCTCGTATTCGATCCCGCCGCCCTCGGGCACCACATCATCCGGCACCACGCCGGGCGGGATGTTGTCGTCCGGGGTGAAGTAGTCGGCATCCGGGCCGCCGGAGAGGATCGTGCGGGTGCTCATTTTTTCTTCGTAGGGATTGCCCCAACCGTCGGTTTGCAGCACCGAGGCCAGACTAAAATCGGCGCGGTCGACGGTCCAGTCGCCGGTCAGGGCGGTGCCTGTCTGGGCGGTGACCACCGACTGGCTGATAGCCAGTTCGTAGTAGGAGGTTCTGCGGCCCGGCAAAACGCTGTTCAGGCTCAGGTCCACGTTGTCGCCACCCCCGGCGGTGCCGTCGGGGCCCAGACTCGAAATAACCAGCGTTGGCGGCACGGCGGCGTTGTCGGGCGTCAGCACATAGTTGCGGTACCACTGGTCGATCAGGGCGTCCGAACCGAGGCCCGGATCCAGGTAGTCGTCGCTCAACTGGCTCAGGTTCGATGGATACGTTCCGTGGTCCCGGAAATAGGCCTGGGCCGCTTTGCCCAATCGTTCCTGTTCCACCGAAGTGGCGGAAGTTTTTTCGCGGTTCACCCGCACGGCCGTGACCAGGGCCTGCAAGTCGTCGTCAGTGCCGTTGATGGTCCAGGTGGCCCCGGCGCTGCCGGCATCCACCAGCCGGTTGCGCCCGCCGCTGGCCACCAGCACCGTTGCGGTATCGGCCGGCACCGTCACGGGATACAGATCGTAGACGTAGGCCAGATTCCAGGCGTCGGTGCTGACCTGGGCGATGGGTTCTTCGTGTTCAAGATTGAGATAGGGACCCTGCCAACCGGACGCACCGGGGTCGACCACCAGGGCCGCCAGGCCTTCGGCGTCGGTGGGGAAACGGCCCAGGTCCTCGAAGAAAGCCACCAGGCCGTCTTCGATCTGCAGCAATTCGGCTTCGGTGGCGCGCTCGCGGGCCTCCATCACCTGGCGGAAATACATAGGTGTGATCACGCCGGCCAGGACGGCCAGCACGGCCAGAACCACGATCACTCCCATAAGGGAGAATCCTGCTCTGTTGGGCCGTCTGGTCATCGTGCCTCCGAATGAAGAATTCGCGGGTTACCAACTGCAGATCGGCCTGAGGGTGCGAAACTCAAGGCCAAAAACCCCATTTCGGACAGTGCCGGGGCCTCCCACCCCCACTCTAAGGTTGCTCAACGGCCCGGTAAACGTTTACTTCGTTCTTGATCACATCTCATCACCCTATGCAGAGGCAGCTCCCATGGCCCGTGCCCGTGTGCCCAACCGCCGTGCCCAGATCCTTACCGAAGCTTCGCGCCTTTTTGCGGCGGGTGGTTTCAACGGCACCGCCATCCGGCTGATCGCCAAGACCTGTGGCATCACAGAAGCGGCCATCTACCGGCACTTCGAGAACAAAGTGCACCTGTATGAAGAGGTCATCCGGGCCAAGGCCACCGAGCACGATATTGCCGGACAGTTGGCCAAACCCACCGACGGCCAGGGTATCGAGCAAGTGCTGACCGACGTGGCTGAATATGTGTTGGAGTTGTCCCGCCGCGATCCCGAATTGATGCAGCTGATGCTCAACAACAGCCGGGAAAAAGATCCGGCCACTACGGTGCTGTTTCAGGAGGTTCGCCTGCCGCTGATCGACCACCTGATTGCCGAGATCACCGCCCGCGTCGAGTCCGGAGAATTGCGAGAGGTGGATCCGACCATCACGGCGCGCTGTTTCGTGGGCATGGTCGTCGATTGCGCTCTGAGTATCGGCGTATGGGAAATCATCAATCGTCAGACCATCCAATCGGCCACCGTTATCCGCAATAACATCCCTATTTTCGCCCGGGGCCTGATTCAGCCATCCGTTTGACGGCCTTTGTACTTAAAGGTAAACCCAAAGCGTTTTCCGCCGAACTAAATGCCAGAACAGTGGGCCCCCTGCCCAGAGTCCCGGTATTTCATGGAGGAAGACATGTCCACGCGGCAACTGCTCAACATGACCATGGGCGCATTCGCCATGCTCCTGCTCGCGGCTATTGGCGTCGTTTTCAGCACCACCGGCAGCAACGGTGATCAGAACGCGCCCATCGAACTGGCCGTGCGCCAACAGGTTTTGGTCCAGGACCTGACCCGCCAGGCCGCCGCCCTGACCGACGCCGAAAACCGCGACGCGGTGATTTCAGCGCGCCAGCAAATGTCCCAGACCATCATGCAGTTCGACCGCAACCTGACCGCCCTGATGCACGGCGGCAGTGCCGTGGACGCCAACGGACAAACCGTGGTTCTCGAACGCACCCGCAACGACATGGCCCGCATCGCTCTGGAAGACGGCGCTCACCTGTGGCTCGAAACGGGCCTGCCGTTGGCCGATCTGGCCGCGGGCGAATTTTCGGTTTTCAGCGCCGCCGGACAAAAAGCCACCAAGGGATTGCAGAACAACAACGTCGAACTGATGCAACACATGGGCACGGCTGCCAACTCGCTGCGCATGGGCATCCATGCCCGCAGCACGGTGGCCGGCATCGCGCGCTGGTCCGCTCTCGGGCTCGGTGGCGTGCTGATTGGTTTGGGCTTCCTGCGCCGCAAGGTGCTGGCCGGAGAAAACAATGTTCCGGCGCCCCGCGCCCAACGCGCCCCCGCGGCAGCCTCCTACGATGACATCCCGGTGCAAAGCCCTCAGCCTCTGACCCAGCGTCCGGGCGGACTGCCCAGCGCCGCGCCCGAGTTGGGCACTTTCGCTTCGCCGGTGAATTTTGATTCGGTGAACGCCTCGGTGGACCAGATGTCCGTCGACATGAATACCATCGCCGGTAGCACCGACAAAATGCGCCTGGCCATCGATTCGGTGGGCAATGCCCTGCAGGGCATGCTGTACAGCCTGAACGAAATGTCCCAGGACACGGCCGAAGGCCACAAGATCGTGCGCAACGCCAACAACGCCGCCAGCTTCACCGCCGACACGGCCGGCGATCTTGCTGCCTCGGCAAGGGAAATGGCCGAAGTGGTTGCGCGTGTTACCCAGTTGGCGAATTCGACCAAAATGGTGGCCGCCCAGATCGATGGCGAAGCCATACACACCGGCAAGACCGGCGAGGCTTTCACCTCCGTGGTGGCCGGCGAGGTCAAGGGCCTGTCCATGCAGACCAGCCGCGCGACCATGGAAATTGAAGAAACCGTGGCCAACATTCTGAAGACCGCCCGCCAGTACGAAGAAGCCATTGGGCAGATCATTAAGAACGTGAGTGCCATCAACAAGGTCAGCCAGAATCTGGGCCAACTGATGCTGCATCCGCCGAACCGTGTGGAACCCGGCACGCCGTTGCCGCCTGCTCCGGCATTGACGCCGACTGCGGCGGCTCCTGTTGCGGCGGCCGCGCCGGTTGCACCTGCCGCACCTGTGGCACCGGTCGCGCCTGTGGCACCTGCGGCACCACCTGTTGCTGAAGCACCGGCTGCGGAACCAGCCCCCGAAGCTCCCGCCGCGCCAACAGCACCGGCGGCTGAAGAAGACCCCACTTTGAGCAACGGCTGGGCCGACGATGCCCCGGCAGTTGAAGACGACCCCGTGATGACCGAACCGTCGACCGCCGAAGTCGCCGACGAAACTTCCGCCGCCATCGAAGAGGCCGCCGAAGAATCCGAAACCGCCACCGCCGACGGAGGCAGCAACGACAACGTGTTCATGCTCGGCGGGCGCAGCAAGAAGCCCAACGCCTTGAACATTCCGGCGCCGCCAGCGGCTGAAGAAACAGCAACAGAAGAGCCAGTAGCCGAAGAAACCCCAGCCGAGCCTCTCGAAGCCCCCGAAGCCGACGGTGGCAGCAATGACAACGTCTTCATGCTCGGCGGTGCCAAAAAGGCCCCGGCAGCGGCAGAACCGGTAGCCGAAGCCGCGCCCGAAGCCGAGGCTGAGTCCGCTCCGCCAGCCGAAGAGAATGAGGGCGAAAACGTCTTCATGCTGAACAAACCCAAGCCTGCGGAGCTCGAGCCCGAGGAATTGGATGAAGTGCTTGGCGCTCCGGTCGCCGAAGGCGCCACAGAAGAGGCCCCGGAAGCCGAGGCACCGACGCCTGAAGCCAATATCCCCAACATCTATGGCCTGGAAATGCCCGGCGGGCAGGCACCTGAGGCATCCGAGACACCGGAGGAATCTGCAACGGAACCCGTAGCCGGGGAAACTGAAGAATTGGAAACTGTCCTGGCCAACGGCGAACCCGACGATAATGCGGCCGATGCGAGCGAGAACGTCTTCATGCTGAACAAACCCAAATAAGCGGCTGCCGATTGACATTTGGCGCGATCCGGGTCAGGTTTTCCTGACCCGGATTTTTTTTGTGACCACTTGCCCCTGGAGCGCCATGAACGCCGACGAATTCCGCCAGCACGGCCACCAGATGATCGACTGGATCGCCGACTACCTCGACCACGCCGACCAGTACCCCGTCATGTCCCGCACCCGACCCGGCGAAATCCGCGACCTGATCCCGGACCAGGCACCGGAAAAGGGCGAGTCCATGGACCAGATTTTCGAGGATTTCCAGCGCGACATCCTGCCAGGCGTGACCCACTGGAACCACCCTCGTTTCTTCGCCTACTTCCCGGCCAACAACAGCGGGCCCTCCATCCTGGGCGAAATGTTGTCAGCCGGTCTGGGTGTCAACGGCATGCTGTGGCAAACGAGTCCGGCAGCCACCGAGCTCGAAGAAAAAGTCATGAGCTGGTTGGGCCAGTTGGTCGGTGTGCCGGATGATTTCCGCGGCGTGATCCAGGACACGGCTTCGACCGCGACGCTCGTAGCGTTGATTTGTGCCCGCGAAAAAATGACCGGCTACGGCGTGAACGAAAAGGGAGTCGGCGGTCTGAAGGAAAACAGCGCCCTGCGCATCTACACTTCGCGCGAGGCTCACAGTTCGGTGATCAAGGGCGCACGAGTGGCCGGCATCGGCGCCGAGAACGTGGTGCTGGTGGACATCGACGACAAGCGCGCCATGGATCCTGATGACCTCGTCGCCTGTATCAAGGCCGACCGCGCCGCCGGCCACACACCCTGTGCCGTGGTGGCCACCGTGGGCACGACCGGTTGCACGGCGGTTGACTCGCTGATCAAAATCGGCCCCGTGGCCCGCGCCAACAACCTGTGGCTGCATGTGGACGCCGCCCTGGCCGGCACCGCAGCCATCCTGCCGGAAATGCGCTGGATCTTCGACGGCCTGGAGCAGGCCGATTCGCTGGTCTTCAATCCCCACAAATGGATGTTCACCAACTTCGACTGCTCGGCCTACTACGTGAAGGATCCGGACCACCTGGAACGCACCATGGCCATCCATCCCGAGTATCTCAAGACCGGCCACGACCGCGAAGTGACCAACTACATGGATTGGGGCATCCAGCTGGGGCGCCGCTTCCGGTCCTTGAAGCTGTGGTTTGTGCTGCGCAATTTTGGCGCCGTGAAAATTCGTGAAATGATCGCGGGGCACTTGGCTTTGGCTGCCGATTTTGCGGGTTGGATCGATGCGGATCCAGCCTGGGAACGCC
>DAOVTU010000598.1 GCA_030632925.1 Candidatus Krumholzibacteriia bacterium
CTCATGATGATAAGTAAGGTCGTGCTTGATCTTCCGTGCGGAGAGCGGCCCCAATATATCCCAATATATGGGGTTTTCTGCCCGGTCCGACCACACCCTATTGTGGCCATGTCGAGACATTAGCCCTCTGGATTTTTTGATTCAAAGCAAATATTTCAAAATATCTTCACCCCTGAGGAGACAGTCCGTAAAAATGGAAGAAACCGTCGATAACCCCTGAGATGCGGCCCCCTGAGCCCTCTGAAAAAAATCGCGCCCTCCCCATGGATTTCACGCCTCAACCCTGCCGGAAGTATTTGGTCAACTCCGGGCAAAACTAAAGAACCCTGTATCACTCTGAGCTAGTGTTAAATACGGGGGTTTTGGGCATCAAAAGCCGCAAAAAATCTTCGGAAGAGTGATCACTTTTGATCAACCGTGGTCCACGATGCCCTGCACGATATCCCGGATCTCGTCCCGACCTCGCCTGAAATCCGTTCGAGTCTCTTCGGGGGTACCGCTGAAGGACATGGGATCATCCACCGGATGGCGCCGATGACGGTCAGAATCGGCAGGGACCGGCAAATACAAGCCTGCTTCTTTACTCAGGGTGACAATCAGGTCAAACGAGTCCAGGTCCACCTTGGCGAAGGTCTTGGGTTCCTGACCAGCCATGTCCAGCCCCACCTCGGTCATGACGGCCCGGGTCTTGTCCGTAATTCGGTAGGTCAACAGGCCAGCGCTCTGCACCCGCCAGTCAGTTGGGAACAACTTCCTGGCCCAGGCTTCGGCCATCTGGCTGCGACACGAATTGGCGGTGCATACAAACAGGACCTTCAACGGCTCTCTCCGATCACGGACAACATGGCGTCCAGGTCATTGGGCAGGCTGGCCACCAGGGACTCAACATCTTCAGATTCAAATTCCAACCCGGCCATCGTCTCGATCAATTCGGGCTCGTGCATGGGAACACAGCCACCACCGAAGCCACAATAAGCGGTCACCACATTGGCCCCAGCCACGGCGCGCAGCAGGGTGTGCACTTCCTCATCCATACCTTGCCAGATCTCATCACCAGGGCTGGGCACATGGTGGGCCCCGATCAATTGCACCAGCGAGGAAGGAAAATTCCAGGCTGCGCCGAGAGCCGCCCCCGCCTCGGCGTGATCAAAGCCCAGGATGTCGGTCTCGGCGGCCAACAAGGTCTGAGAATCAGCCTGGGGCGGTAATTGCACCAGATTCTCTTTCAGGGAACGATTCAGCATCAACTTGCCGATGTCATGGACCAGCCCAGCGGTGAACGCCCGTTCGCGCAGGCCGGCTTCTCCCTCCAGAGAAACCAACTTTGACGCACCAATCGCCGTCCCGAGGGCGTGGAACCACAATTCGTTGCGCTCGAGGTGGTAACCCGCCAGCGGTCCACGCAGGATATCGCCCATGCTTGTGGCAAAGGCCAGATTAACGATGGTCTTATTGCCCAGCATGACCAGAGCCTCGCGGGCCGAGCCCACCTGACGCCGCAAACCGTAATATGCGCTGTTGGAAAGCTTGAGCAGGTTGGCCGTCAGCGAAGGATCTTTTTCGATGACATCGAGCACCTCATCAGCGGCCACTGTGGCGTCATCCAGCAGGCTCATCAGGCGCATGGTGGTCGACGGCAGGCTGCGCAGCTCGCTGGTGCCGGCTATGAGGTCTTGCAAAGTTTTTGACATGTCTCTTACCAATGGCTGTGGCGATAAATTTAATCGGTTGCCGCTGGATCAACCTTGATGTCCAGCTCTATATCCACCTCGATATCCAGCAATGCATCCCCCTGACCAACGACTTGTCCCCCGGTCACATGAACGGTGGCCACGGTGCCATCCACGGCGGCCGACAGTTCCGTCTCCATTTTCATGGACTCCATGATCAGCATCACCTGACCCGCCGTCACCGCCTGCCCCACTTCCACCATCACCTGCACCACCTTGCCAGGCATGTCGGCCACCAGATTCGGTCCCCCACCCAGCTGGTCATCTTCGTCGGCGTGCTCTGGATCTGGCAGGCGCAACGTGTGCACCTTTCCATCGCAGAAAATCAGCCGCTCGTCCCCGCGCACCGCCACCCACAAACGCCGGCGCCCCTGGTGGGTTTCCACCAGCCAGGCTCCGTCGCGGTCGGGCAACGCCTGCAGCGGCACTTCCTGGCCGTCGATCTTCAGTTGCCAATCCTGGCCGTCGGGTTGCACCTCGACGGACACATCTTCATCATCGGCGCGAAAATTCAAATGCAAAGCATTACCTCTTTTAGCCCAACCCGTTAAGGCGGAAGCGGCCCAGTGATTGCCAGGGTGTGTTTTGAGCGGTGGCGCCCGGAGCACTGCCCGCAACAGGCTCCCCGCGCTGCAATCTGGCGTATTCGGCCACCGCGCCGACGGCCAGGGCCAGATCGGCGTCGGCCTCGCGTCCGCTGTGCCAGTCCGGCATCTCGTCGGCCAAAAAGCCCGTGTGCAGCTCGCCGGACTGAAACACCGCGTGCTGCAGGATAGCGATCAGATATTCGACATTGGTGGTCACGCCGAGCACGGCGTAGGATTTGAGCGCGGCCACGGCCCGGTCGATGGCCGCCTGACGGTCGTCCCCGTGCAGGCTCAGCTTGGCGATCATCGGATCGTAGTACATGGAAACTTCATCGCCCTGCCTCACGCCGCTGTCGACCCGCACGCCGGGCCCCGCAGGCTCATTCAGGACCAGGATGGTGCCCAGCGAAGGCATGAAGCCGTTCTCGGGATCCTCTGCATACAAGCGGCACTCGATGGCATGCCCACGGGTCCGGATGTCTTCCTGCCGCCAGGGCAAAGGCCGGCCTTCGGCCAC
>DAOVTU010000470.1 GCA_030632925.1 Candidatus Krumholzibacteriia bacterium
CCGAGCGCAGGGCCCTGGTCATGGCTGACCAGATGCCGCTGCGTAAGGCTGAAGCCACCAACTGGGACTTCTTCCTGGATCTGCCCAACCCGGATCGCACCAAGGTGCGCACCAACGTCAAGGGCACGCAGTTCCTCGAGCCACTGTTCGAATTCTCGGGCGCCTGCCCGGGTTGTGGCGAGACCCCCTACATCAAGTTGATGACCCAGCTGTGGGGCGACCGCACCTTGATCGCCAACGCCACGGGTTGTTCGAGCATCTACGGCGGCAACCTGCCGACCACGCCCTACACGGTGAACTGTGAAGGACGCGGGCCGGCCTGGGCCAACAGCCTGTTCGAAGACAACGCCGAGTTCGGCATGGGCTTCCGTCTGGCCATCGACAAGCTGACCGAAGAGGCGCGCAAGCTGACCACCGAATTGGGTGGCACCCTGGGCGCCGAGCTGGTCGAGAGCGTGCTGGCTGCGCGACTGACCGACGAGACGGCCGTGATCGAGCAGCGCGAGCGGGTGACCGCCCTGCGCGGCAAGCTGGACGGCAACAACGAAGTTGCGGCCAAGCGCCTGCTTGAGCTGGCTGATTACCTTGTCGAAAAGAGTGTCTGGATCATCGGTGGCGATGGCTGGGCCTACGACATCGGCTACGGTGGCCTGGATCACGTGCTGGCCTCGGACAAGAACGTGAACATCCTGGTGCTCGACACCGAGGTGTACTCCAATACGGGTGGCCAGGCTTCCAAGGCCACGCCGCTGGCAGCTGTGGCGAAGTTCGCCACCGGTGGCAAGCAGATCGGCAAGAAGGACCTGGGCATGCTCGCGATGTCTTACGGGCATGTGTACGTGGCTCAGGTAGCCTTCGGGGCCAAGGATGCCCAGACGGTCAACGCGATGATGGAAGCGGTGTCCTACGACGGACCTTCGCTGATCATTGCCTACAGCCCCTGCATCGAGCACGGCTACCATCTGGGACAGGGCGCTTCGCAGCAGGAACTGGCTGTGAAATCGGGCTACTGGCCGCTGTACCGCTTCGACCCCCGGCGCATCGCCAAGGGCGAGGCTCCGCTGAAGCTGGACAGCCGTGACCCCAAGGCCACGTTTGCCGACTTCATCGCCGGTGAGAACCGGTTCCAGATGCTGGCCAAGAGCAATCCGGACGAAGCCGGACGCCTGGCCGAAATCGGGCAGAAGTTTATCGAACGCAAGTGGACGGCGCTGAAGCATCAGGCCGAGTTGAAGTACGATGCGGTGACACCCGCGGAGTAGCTTTCACGAGTTGGATGAGAAAGCCGCGGTCTTCGGGCCGCGGCTTTTTTTGTGCCCGGCCCCCTGCCCCCAACGCTCACGAATTCCGGACCCAAAAATAACGCAATGTGCCCGATGGCCTTGCCACCCGCACGCTTCTTGAAGTGGTGTGTTCACACCAGTTTCCCTATGTAGAAACCTAGCAGTCTTACCCTCAGGAGGAGGAAACTCGCCATGATATTTTCTACACGCGCACTCGCGGTTTGGGCTTTGGCCCTGCTGGCTTTCGGAACGCTGGCTGTGGCAGAAACGCCCCTGGCCTGTCTCGGTAATGACGAGAACTGGGTCTTCTGTTCCGGCTTCGAAGAAGGAAACTTCGATCTCTGGGACGACTACGATGGCAATCCAGCGGAGACCAACCTGCTGGTCAGCGACCCTGGGCCATTTGGCAGAGAGGGCAATCACGTCGCGCGTTTGCGCGCCCGCGAGGGCAGCGGCGGCGCTGATTTGGTCAAGGTTTTGCCTGCCTCCTATGACCGCATCTATGCCCGTTGGTATATGAAATGGGAACCCGGTTACGATTTTGATGCCCGCAATCACGGCGGTGGTCTGCACGCCGGGGACCGCAGCCTGCTGGGCGGCACTTCGGGCTTCCAACCCGACGGCACCGACAAGTTCAGCGCCACGCTGGAAAATTATCCAGAGGCCCACCGGCTGACCTACTACTCCTACTATCCCGCCATGTACCAGGACTGTGTCGACCCCGAAGGCAGTTGCTGGGGCGACGCCTTCCCCTGCCTCAACGACAACGGTGAAGTCTTCTGCACCATCGCCGACCACCGCCCACCCCCGCTGCCACCGGTTCTGGAATCCGGCCGCTGGTACAACATCGAGATGTACATGGATGGCGGCGCTCCCACGGCCAGCGCAGTGGGCGCCAGCGGCATCCTGAACCTGTGGATCGATGGCGTAGAGTACGGCCCCTGGACCAACCTCTGGTACCGCTCCACGCCGGACCTGAAGCTGACCATTCTCTGGCTCAACCTTTGGTTCCACGGCGAGCACAGTGTTGAAGGCATCATGCTGGATGAAGTGGTGGTCAGTACGCAGCGGATCGGGGCGGTTTCGGTGCCTGTTGACGAGGACAACTGGGGCTCGCTCAAATCACGTTTCCGGTAGAGGCGGGAACTCCCCGGTGTTTGTCGAGTACACAACATGACTGCCTGAATATTATCAAAACAAGGGGGGCCTGTTATGGGCTTTAAATCGTTCTGCCTGGTATTGGCTCTGGTCCTGTCTGCAACCATGCTGGGAGGATGTTCCGACGGACTCAATACCGGATGCACCCTGCCCCCACCGCCACCACCATCATCGTACGACTTGCCCTTCCCCAGCTCGGAAACCCAATTGATGCACAACTTCCGCACCGTCTACGAAGAAATGCGATTTGACGGCTACCGCGACATGATCCATGCCGACTACGAAACTTTCCTGCAAAACTCGACCCAAGTCGCGTTTCCCTTCGCGGGGCCCACGCTGGACCAGGCCGAAGAACTCCGCATCGCCGAACGCCTTTTTTCAGGCCAACCGGTGACCGATAGAGACGGTGCGCTGGTGCATGCGGTTTCGTCCATCAGCTTCGATGTCTTCGAGCAGCAGGGAGAATGGCAAAACGCCCCCGCCAATGACCCCATACCCAACGGCAGATTCGCCATGTTCGATGTCACATTCCTTACCGATCGTCCCGGCGCATCAACCATAAAAACCTCGGGCCAGATCAAGTTTTACGTCACGGGGCGTGACTCGGTGATCGATGGAGTGATGCGCA
This sequence comes from Candidatus Krumholzibacteriia bacterium, assembly GCA_030632925.1. Classification (GTDB taxonomy): domain Bacteria; phylum Krumholzibacteriota; class Krumholzibacteriia; order LZORAL124-64-63; family LZORAL124-64-63; genus JAGRNP01. Next base: position 3,070 of record DAOVTU010000470.1, read on the forward strand.
CCTATTGGCAAATGATCGGCCAGCAGGACTTGACTGAGTCAGCGACCAAAGGGATTGAGGTGACAAACTGGGGTTCGCTCAAGATGCTCTTCTACTGAGGCGCAGGGCGGTTGATCAGCAACTCAAATACGAGCCACCCCAACAGATAACCGACCGCATCGCGCGGGTCTGCCACAGCGCTGGCTGAAAAGCTGGGCAGGATAGCTTCGAAATAGATTCCATAGGCCAGGGCACCGGCCAACCCGTGCCACCAAGGCAACGTCCAGGCCAAGGATTGTCCGGCCAGGCGCTGCACAACTAACACCAAACCCAAAACGAGCGGCAAGCACAGAAAATCAGCCAGATACCAGTCCACCAACTGGGGCACCTGTCCGGCCCCACGCCCCCACTGCACCAGCGCATACGACAACAACATGGCCAGCCAAACCAGCTGGGAAGATCGGGTCAGTTTCTGCCAGGGAAAGGTCACCGGTTGCTCACATGGACAGGGCGGTGATCAGAGCAGCGGCGCCCAGCAGCAGGAATGCCGTCAGGCCAAAGGCGGATATGC
>DAOVTU010000508.1 GCA_030632925.1 Candidatus Krumholzibacteriia bacterium
CTCGGCCGACATCCTGGAGGTCAGCGCCACCTTGGGGGCTGAACCAGCCCGCAGTTTTCGAGTGCTGTGGGGGGTGGACTTTGAGGTGTTCAAGCCGGGCTCCGAGTTGGAGTGGCGCCGCAAGCTGGGTTTTGCCGATGAAGACATCGTTTATTTTTCGCCGCGCAGTTACACCCAGCCCTACTACAACATCGATGTGGTGATTGCCGCTGCCGCCAGGGTCAAGGCGCAGGAGCCGCGGGCGCGGTTTTTGTTTTCGGGTTATGAGGGCGACCCCGCGCCGTTCCGGGCCAAGGCTGCCGCCGCCGGAATCGAAGACGTGATGGCCATGGTCGGGCGCCTGGCTCACGACGAGTTTGCGGTCGCTTTGCGGGCCAGTGATGTGTTCATCTCGGTGCCTTCGGTGGATGCCACGGCGGTCAGTCTGCTGGAGGCCATGTCCAGCGCCGCGGGTGTGATCATTTCGAGTTTGCCGTCGTCGTTGGAATGGATCGATGACGAAGTGTCCGGCCTAGTGGTGACGCCGCGCGATGAAGCCGAACTGGCCGCTGCGATGTTGCGTCTGGGCCAGGATGCGGACTTCAGGCAAAAGTGTGGGGCGGCGGCCCTGCAGCGGGCCCGTGAAGTGGTGGGCTTCGAGCAGAACATGCTCATCGTCGATGGCATTTTCAAACATCTGGTCGATGGCGATGCGGTGCCGGTTGGCGCGCGGCTCATTGATCTGGAAAGACCGGAGGCCTGATGCTGCTTTCGGTAGTCATTCCTTCGATGAACAAGGTGGACCTGTTGGCCCGGACGCTGGCTGCTTTGCAGGAGCAGGATCCCGGCCGTGAGGGCCCGTGGGAAGTTGTCGTGGTCAACGACGGCAGCACCGATGGCACGGCGGATTTTCTGGCCGGGCAGCAAGGTTGGACCGTGCCGGAGTTGCAGGTTGTCAGCCCGCCGCAAAATGTGGGCCGGGCCCGCGCGCGCAATCTGGGGGCCCAGGCGGCCCGGGGGCGATTCCTTCTTTTTCTCGATGACGATATCATTGCCCCACCGGGACTGGTGGCAGCCCATCTTGATGTGCTTGAGAATCATCCGAATTGCGGGACGATCGGATATGCGGTGACCGACCCCGCACTGGTCGACGGGCCGCATTTGCGGTACCTCGATACCCGTGGTGCAGCGCGTCTTGGCAGTGGTCCCGCACCGGGGCGCTTCTTTGTCACCCAAAATGCTGCCGTGCCGCGCGAAGTGTTCCTGGGCATCGGCGGCTTCGATGAAGGGTTTTCGGCCTACGGGTTCGAGGACATGGAAGTGGCCTTCCGGCTCGAGGAAAAAGGCGGACTCGGCTTTCGGGCCCTGCCCAGGCCCGTGCCCCGCCATGTGCATCACCACACCAGCGCTGAGTACTTTGCCAAAAAGGTGGAGTGCGGGCGACATTCCCTGCCCCATCTGGCCCAACTGCATCCCGGACGCATTCGGGAGATGCAATTGCACCACGTCGTCGATACGGAGCCGGGGGTTCCGTGCGACCGGCTGTCCCGGGTGATCCGCTGGGTGGCCTCGACATCCCTTGGGCGGGATCTGCCCCGCTTGCTGGAGCACTGGCCGAGCTTGCCCGGATACCAACCGTTGCTGCCCTGGGCTTATTTTCGGCTGATGAATCTGGCGGTTTTGTGCGCGTTTCGGCAGGGCCTGACAGAAACTGACAGGGACTGACAGCTGGAACTGCCAAAAGGGCAGTATGACGTGGCAGTCTGGCAGAGGCCTGGTCCTACTTCAGGCTCCCGTAAGCTGGACAAATTGGCTAAGATTTTTTAAAAGACTCCCCCGAAACAAGTTAACAATTTTCCGGCAAATATTTCCACCTCGGCACAGCCCTTGAATAGGGGCCCATGAACGAATGCGTTGAATCACCCCTGTGAATTGGAGATAGAGATGGGCAAGATTATCGGTATCGATCTGGGAACGACCAACAGCGTTGTTTCAGTGATGGAAGGCGGCGAGCCGAAGGTCATCCAGAATAAGGAAGGCAACCGGACAACGCCTTCGGTCGTGTCATGGAATAAGAGTGGCGAGCGCATGGTCGGCTTGCTGGCCAAGCGCCAGGCCGTGACCAACCCGACGGACACCGTCTATTCGGTGAAGCGTTTCATGGGCCGCCGTTTCGACGAAGTCAGCACCGAGATGACCGAGGTGCCTTACGGAGTAGTCAAGGGCAGCAGCGGCGAAGTGCGCATCAAAACCAGCCACGGCGAATTTTCGCCCCCGGAAATCAGCGCCCAGATCCTGCGCACCCTCAAGGAGACGGCCGAGGAGTACCTGGGCCAGCCGGTGACCGATGCGGTCATCACGGTGCCTGCCTACTTCAACGACGCCCAGCGCCAGGCCACCAAGGATGCCGGCAAGATCGCGGGCCTCGAAGTGCAGCGCATCATCAACGAGCCTACTGCCGCGGCTCTGGCCTATGGCCTGGAGAAGAAGGGCGAAGAGACCATCGCGGTCTTTGATCTCGGTGGCGGTACGTTTGACATCTCCATTCTGGAAATCGTCGACGGCGTGTTCTCGGTGCTGGCCACCAACGGCGACACCCACCTCGGTGGCGACGACTTTGACCAGCGCGTGATCGACCATTTGGTTGATACTTTCGTCAAGCAGGAGGGCATCGACCTGAGCAAGGACCCGATGGCCCTGCAGCGCCTGAAGGAAGCCTCTGAATTGGCCAAGCGTGAGCTGAGCTCGTCGACCCAGACGGAGATCAACCTGCCGTTTATCACCGCCGATCAGAACGGCCCCAAGCATCTCACGCTGACCCTGACCCGGGCCAAGTTCGAGTCGCTGGTCGAAGACCTGGTGGAGCGCGCCATGGGCCCCTGCCTGTCCTGCATCAAGGACGCCGGCCTGTCGCCGGCCGACATCGACGAAGTGCTGCTGGTTGGTGGTTCGACCCGCATCCCGGCCGTACAGGCCAAGGTCGAGCAGATTTTCGAGAAAGAGCCCAACCGCACCGTGAACCCCGATGAAGTCGTGGGCATGGGTGCAGCCATCCAGGGCGGCGTGCTCGGTGGCGAAGACATGGACATCGTCCTGCTGGACGTCACCCCGCTGAGCCTGGGTATCGAAACTCTTGGCAGCGTGATGACCCGCCTGATCGACCGCAATACGACGATCCCGACCAAGAAGTCGCAGGTCTTCTCGACAGCGGCCGACAGCCAGCCCACGGTGGACATCCACGTGCTGCAGGGCGAGCGCGAGTTGGCCAACGACAACAAGACCATTGGTCGTTTCCAGCTGACTGGTCTGCCGCCCGCCCCTCGTGGTGTGCCTCAGATCGAAGTGTCCTTTGACATCGATGCCAACGGCATCCTGTCGGTCAGCGCAGTGGACAAGGCCACGGGCAAGGA
>DAOVTU010000672.1 GCA_030632925.1 Candidatus Krumholzibacteriia bacterium
GAGCTGGAATATGGCTGTGGTGGCCTGGCCGCCGCCAGTGGCATGGCCGCCGTCAACATGGTTTACCTGACCTATCTCGGCCAGGACACTCATATTGTGGCCACCGAGAGCCTGTACGGCCCCAGCCGCATGATCCTGGAAACGGAATACCCCCGCTTTGGTGTCCAGAGTAGCTTTGTGGACTCCAGTAATCCCGAGAACGTGGCGGCGGCGATGCAGCCCAATACCAAGCTCGTTTATGTCGAGACGCCGGCCAACCCGACCCTCGCAATAACCGATCTGGTGGCCTGCGCCGAGATCGCCCACGCCGGTGGCGCGCTGCTGGTGGTCGACAACACCTTCGCTTCGCCCTACCTGCAAAATCCGCTGGAACTTGGCGCGGACATCGTCCTTCACAGCGTCACCAAGTTCATCAACGGCCACACCGATGTGGTCGGCGGCATTGTCGTGGCCAAGGACCCCAAGATCCTGGCTCGCCTCAAGCAGGTGCACTGCAATATTGGCGGCACCATGGATCCGCATCAGGCCTGGTTGGTGCTGCGCGGCGTGCGGACTCTGGGTCTGCGCATGGAACGCGCCCAGGAGAACGCCATGAAGCTGGCCACCTTCCTGGAGAAGCACGACAAGGTTGATTGGGTGCGTTACCCGGGCCTGGAAAGCCATCCCCAGTACGCGCTGGGCAAGAAGCAGATGAAGGGCCCCGGCGCCGTCTTCAGCTTCGGCGTCAAGGGCGGCCTGGAAGCCGGCAAGACGGTGATCAACAACGTCGAGATCCCTACCCTGGCAGTGAGCCTGGGCGGTATCGAGAGCCTGATCGAGCATCCGGCCAGCATGACCCACACGGGCATTCCCAAAGCCGAACGGGCAGCTGCCGGCATCACTGATGACTTGGTGCGATTGGCCGTGGGCTGTGAAACATACGAAGATCTCGAGGCTGATCTGGCCAAGGTTCTGGATATGATCTAAACTGTTGATACAGCCGTGAACTGACAACCCGACCGAAAACAGGGCAAGATGAACCAGAGCTGGGTCGACGCCTCACGCATCAACAGGAATACGGACAAGGAGAGACGGGCGGTGGACCACACCGCCCATCCTCTCCTGGATCCAGAGTTTGCCAAGAAGGGCTCGCGGCTGCTCTACTTGATCCGCATGACCTTTCGCCGCATCCTCAAAAGCGAAGAAGCCTACCGCCGGGAACTGACCCGGCTTTTTTATCCCACCCTGACGGATCCGGACCTTGCGCCGGATATGAAAACCCTCAAGGCCCAAACAGCCGAATACCTGCGCGAGGCCGACATCTACCTGGCCTCGACCATTGACCTGCTGCCCGCCGAAAGCCAGCACGCGGTATTGCCCTTGTCTGTGATCACCGACTGCCTCGATGTGCGTGACCTGCTGGGTCTTTCCATCCACGGCGACAGCGAACGCCTGCGCTACGAGGCCCGCCGCAAGCTGGCCCTCTCCCAGTACCTGCTGCAGATCGACCAGTCGCGCAGCATCCAGGATGGGCCGCACCACAAGACCCACTTTGAAGAGGTCCTCAACGAGGGCCTGTGGCGGCACACCAAACAGATTCATGACGTGAACATCGGCTTCCACATTCACGAAGACGGCAAGCGCATCCACTACAGCACTCGGCCCAAGCCGGGCGACCAGTTGTGGGATTTCCGCTCCACCTTCGTGGAGAAGGAACGCAACGGCCGCTCGTTGGGCCTTGATGTGCTGTATTACAACTGCCGCTTCAAGCGCTCGGTGACGCCCATCAGTTTTGAGGTCGTCGACGGCACCCGGCGTGTGGTCGAGAACGTGCGCTGGGGCGACATGCGGCAGGAAACCAGCGGATCGATTTTGTCGAAGATGATCCGCAAGGGTGTGAACAATCCGGATGAGATCGGGGATATCATTGGGGCGATGTTCATCGTGAACGACAATGATGCGCTGACGGATTTGCTGGTGCTGTTGGATTCGTGTATTGGGACGCCATTTGGGTGGCGCAATGTGACTGATACGTTGAATTCGACGCCGGGTGGGGCTTCGCTCAATTCATACAGCAGTAAGGATTTTAAGGTTTTTAAGGGGGATGTGGACGTCTTGTGTACCGATGAAGGGGGCGGCGCGCCTTATCGGTTCCCGGTGGAGGTGCAGATTTTTACGGTGGAGAGTTATTTGCGGACGGTTTGTGGGGAGCATGAGGCGAGTCATCTGGCGCTGAAGTTGAGACAGTTTTTGTTTGGGTTGGCGCCTAAGATTTTTCCGGAAGAGATCTATGGGGATGAGTGGTTGGAATTGGAATCGAACTCTGGACTCGGATAGTGAATCACTCATGATTCCATCAACAGGATGCTGGCATGATTTCCCATAAACACAAATGCATATTTATACACATCCCCAAGACTGCCGGCACCAGCATCGAAAAAAAGCTGGACCATTTTTCGACCGTGCAAAGAAATGTTCAGGACCATCGCTCCATCAGGGAACTTGAACCTTTTAGCTGGCACCAAATAGTAAGCCTGGCCGACAGGAAAGATCCCTATCTTCTGAAAA
>DAOVTU010000189.1 GCA_030632925.1 Candidatus Krumholzibacteriia bacterium
CAAAGCCCCTGTCACCACCACAAACCGCCCATTGGGCTGGATGAAAATCTGGTCGGTATCTTCGTTGTGGTCACCGGTCAGGGCCACCTGGTGCTCAAATTCACCGGCAGCATTGTACACATCCAGCATGGTCCAGGTGCCTGCCGGCAAATCGGCCTGGCGGTTGCCCGGTTGCACCCAAATGCGGCCGTCGTTGGGAGCCCACAGGCCATTCACGGCCGCTTGGCGGTCTTCAATGGTGATTTTTGTCGGCGGCACGGGATAGTTGGCACCCACAGCCTCTATAATTTGCCGGGCCAGTTTGCTTTCGTGGTCGGTGCGCGTGCCCGAGTCGTAATCCCGGTCAAAAACCCGTTCCAGCGATCCGTCGGGGGCGTAGACCTCGAAGCGCATGGCGTCGCGTGCGGGGGCGGTCACGATGCGGCCTTCAGGTCCCAGGGCCAGACGACTCCAGACAAAGTCCATGGACATTTCATCCAGCTCGAAAGCGGAATAGTCGATGGTGTGTTCCTTGTTCAGCAGGCTGCGCTGCTCTTTGCCTTCGGGGTCGCACTGGGCCAGAAAATAGTTCTGCTTGCTGACACTGCCGCCACCGAAGCTCATGCGGATGCCCGCCAGGACCATGCCGTTGGGGTGGCTGAGGCCGCGCACCATCACCGCGAACTGGCCTTGGCCGCCTTCACCCTGGCTGTAGGTCGCATCGCCGGCCGGGGTGCCGTCCGGATGCAGGCGCACTACGCGGCCGGGAAAGCCCTGCAGCACACAGACAGTGCCGTCGTCCAGGATGAACAGGTCGTTGGGGGCGCGCATCTCGCCGGGGCCGTCGCCCTCCTGGCCGATGGTGCCCAGGAGCTCGCCATCGGGGCTGAACCGGTGAACTTCAGACAGCTGGCTGTCCAGCAGGTAAATGTTGCCCTCGGCGTCACTCTTGACTGCACCGATGGTGCCAAAAAAGACCTCATCGTCGTCGCCACCGGTGCGCCAGATTTCCTTCAATTCTCCTTTAACCAGGCCCTTGGCGGGCTGGTCGGAATTGTGGACGGGGACCGGTTCGGCTCCGGCTACAGTGACCATCAGGAACAGCAGGCAAAGGCTGAGCAAGGCATTGCGTGACATGGGCTTCCCTCCAGATTGGCAATAGTGTTCCGGCCGCCTTACTCCGCCGCACGCCCGAGCGTGGGGGAGATTCGGTAGCAGATGACTTCCAACGGACTGGCCTCGACGTCTTCGGTTTCTTCGTCCGGATTTTCGGCGCCGCGGGCCTGGAATGCCCACAGGGCTTCCTTGTGTTCCTTGACCACCACGACCAGATCGCCGCCGGGGAAAAAGAGCGCGTCTTTCTGGCCATCGGCATCGCAGACGAAGGCCACCTGGCGCGCAAATTCACCTTCAGGTGTGAACACATCCCAGGTCGAATGCACGCCGTCGGCCTGATCGCGCACGCCGCGGCTGGGCAAAACCCAGATGTGGCCATCGTCGGCCACGTGGAATTGCATGATATCCGGCTCGGTCGGTTCCATTACGAAATCGATGTTGCCTCGGTTGCGTCGGCGCCACGGCATCATCATGGCCTTGGCGCGTTCAAGGTCCGCAGAAGTGCGTTTGAGCGACTCGTATTGGCGGGTGATGACCAGTTCAGGCGCACCGCGGGCTGCGTGCACCACCAGGCGATATTCGTTGCGGGCCGGTGCGATGATCACCCGACCGTCCGGCGCCAGAGTCCAGCCGTTCTCGTGGGGAAAAAATTCGTCTTTCTCGACGATACTCTGATTGCCGAAATCACGCGTATTGACCATTTCGATGTAGTGCTGGCCTTCGGCTCCATCCATTTTCAGTTGGCCGATGAAGTTGGTGGCCGTGCGCGAGTTCTCGCCCCGGGAAATCTTGAGGCCACTGATGACCAGTTCATCGCCAACTGCGGCGGCGCTGCGCACAGCAAAAAAGCCGCCCTTGGTGGGGTCGTCGCCACCCGGGCGCACCTCACCGGCCGGGATGCCTTGGCGATCGACCTTGACGATCTTGCCGGGAAAGGGCTGCACCAGGCCCACATTGCCGTCGGGCAAAATCAGGGCGTCGGTCACGAATCGCAGTTCGCCTGGCCCGTCACCGCGCTTGCCCAGCGAGCGCACATACATGCCCTCGGTATCAAACACCTGCACCTCGGTCAGCTGGATGTCCAACAGGTACAGTTGCCCCTCGTCGTCGGTAAAAACCTTGTTGACCACGCCGAGCAGGTTCTCGTCGTCATCCAGGCCACCGATGCGCCACAGCTCTTCCATGGGCATGGTCTGGGCCGGATGGCTCGGCTCCGCTCCGTTGTTCACTTCGGGGGCAGCCAGGGCCAAAGCTGGCAAGGCCAGCAGGATCCACAAAAATGCGAGTCGGGATGTGATGCGCTGCATGAGGTCGGGGTCACCTTCTGTAGGGTCGCCGCAGCGACGTGAAAAAGTCAAACGGCCCGTCGCCAGCAGCGCCGGGCCGTTTATCGTAGTGGGTTCGTCCGGCAAATGCCAGCGGCTAACATTTCCAGCGGCTAACGCAACCCTTCGGCCCACAGCACCAGCCGGTCGGCCACCTGGGTCAAATTCAGGCCGCCGCGCACTTCCTGTTCATCAGTGATCCGGTAGCCCAGATCCTTCATGGCCTGCAGGATGTCCTGGGCCTGGCCCGCCCGGCGGGTCTCATTGCGGAAATCCAGCCAGGAGACAGGCAACTGGGCCGGTACCGGGCTCAACTGCTGCCGGATGAACTCCGGTTGGGCCTGCGGCCAGGGGTCCAGGTTCTGGCCGGCAATGACAAGCAGACCGCGCACCTGGTTGGGCGCCTTGCCGACCACCTTCAGGGCTGCGCCACCGGCCCCATCGATGCCGACCAGCGCCGTGCCTGGTGCCTGGAAATAGTCCATGGCCCAAAGGCGGCAGGCCTCGGCTTCGGCTACCAAATTCGTATGTTTGCCGGCTGCCGCAGGGGCCAACTCGGGCACCAGATAAACCGGGAAACGGTCGTCCTCGCCTGTTTTCAGGGTCGGCTTCTGATCGCCGTGTTCGTAGTTGCGCCCGATGCGCGCCGCCAGGCGGGCTTCCTGCCCGTTGCCATGGTTGAGCACCACGATGGGGTTCAGGCCATCGGCCACTTCGCGTCCGGCCGGCAGGTACAGGTGGCACACGCGGTCGTATCCATCAGGGCCGGGATACACAAAAGCGAAGCTGCCTTTTTTGGGCAGGATGCTGCCGTTTTCGTCGGCATCGGCCAGCATCTGGTCCAGGTCGATCAGGGTGGTGACGAGGGCACCGGGGCTGCGTCGCGGCAGGTGGTTGGCCGCCGCCGTGGCGATGGTCTTGAGCAGGTAGTTCACGGTGCCTTGTTCGGAGAGGGCCACCATGGAGATGCGCTCTTCGTATTGGGCCTGCCAGCCCGCGGGTAATTGCAGCACCGTCGAGGCCCAGATTTTCTTGTTCCCCGAAGGGAACGTCATCTCGGCCTGCATGATGTAGCCGCCGGTATTGAGCGGACTGAAGTCGGCCTGCCGGGTGATGCGGTTGGTGCCTTTGGTCAGCGTGAGCGAGCCGCTGATGGGGCCGTCGGGCAGCACCGAGCGTCCGGCCTGGTCCATGAAATTCAGGCTCAGGGCCGCGGGGCCGGCTTCGCCGCTGATGGCGATCAATTCCAGGTCCAGGGGCTGGCTGCCGCTGAGGGAATTGCTCAATTTGCCCAGAAAAAGATCGCCGGTGATGCTGTCGGTGCGGAAGTCCAGTCGGGCGAAGCGTCTCTTTTGGGCCAGGGGGTCCAGGGTGTCGCCGGTCTCGACCAGCGAGGCGCGGTGCAACTGCTGGCCACCCGTCATCACCAGGGTGGCGTTCAGACCCAACGGCGTATCGACCACCGGGTTGTAGGGCATCAGCGCTTCCCAGGGAATGGTGGCCGTCAGGTGCAGCTGCCCCTGATCATCGACCCGGATTTTTGGCGCCAATTCCAGCACCTGTTGCCAGTGCTGTTGCGCGGCGATGAACATGCCGCCAACGCCGCCCTTGGCTTCGATGCCGAAGGCAAAAAGGTGGTGGTTCTCCGAAGTCGTAGCCGCCGGGTCGTCCAGCACGCCGAGGCTGAGGATCAAGCCCGAGCCACCGTTCCAGGGCGCCAGGGTGCCTGCCTGGGAAAACAGGGTTTCCCAATCCTGGCCGGCGGTCAGTTCCAGGCCCAGGCCGCCGTTGTGCCACATCAGGCGCAACTGGGGTTGGCTCAGCAACCCAGCGACACTTGATACAGCAGCGCTCGGCACAACAGCGCGGTGGGGAATCAGCGCGCGCGGTTCAGACCAACTGTCCAAGTCCAGGCTCAGACTTTGCCTGGCAGTCAACTGGGCCAGATACGCCACTTCGGCCGCGTTCATTTCCACGATGGCCGTGCCGATTTCACCCTGCAGGTCGGGATCTTTGATGGCCATTTCCAACTCGCTGAAACCTGCCGTCAGGGCCGCATCATAAGCCGTGACAGCCCGCTCGGCATCGCCCACCGTATTTTCCAGGCAGGCGAGGTTGTACCACATCACGGGATCATGGGGAAAGTCGACGGTGTACTGCTGGCACAGGGGCAGAGCCTCGGCGCGCCGGTCCTGGCGCATGAGGTCGTTGATCCGGGCCACGCTGGCCCGGCGGTCGTTTTTGGCATCGGCGGCCAGCGCCACCGTGGCCGAGAATATCGTCAGGCTTATCGTCAGGCTTATCGTCAAGAAGAGCAGGGCTCCGGCCAGAAGGCGCGATATAGTCAACAAACGGCGGGACATGTGGTCCTTTCGGCCTCGGGCACCTGGTGCGCCGAGGGTCTGGGTTCAGAGGCGGCGACGGGGCTGCTGGTCATGCCCGGCCACCTGCTCAAAAAAGCGCAACTGGAAGTCTGAGGCAAGTCCCAGTTGAGCCTGAGGCGAGTCTCTATAGTGCGGGCGGTCTGGTCCGCTTGTCGCCGGCTTCCTTTATGGGTACCTTGATCATCTCGTCAGTAGACTCATTCATCTCTTCGCAGGGATCTCCGTTTCCCAGGGAATCGGGGGTTTCCACCCCGAGCCGGTGACCGCTCAGGTCACCACAGCGAACGAGGTAGTCATGGCCATCATACCCTTCCATATCGTGGATGCCTTCGCGAATCGTCCCTTTACGGGCAATCCGGCGGCTATTATTCCCAATGCCTCGAACCTCACCGAGGCCGAGATGTTCCAGATCACCGACGAATTGTCCATGGAGGCGGGTTTTGTCCTGCCCCCGGTGACTGCAGGTGCCGATGTGCGCCTGCGCTTTTTCACCCAGCGGCGCGAGGCCAGCCTCAGCGGTCACGTGGTCATCGCGGCCTTTGCTTCGATGTGTGACCGGGGCTTCTATCGGCCAACGCCCGAGGGAGTGCCGCTTCAGCTCGAAACCGGGGCTGGATTGTTGCCGGTCAAATTGACCAGCGGTTCCAACGGTGGCGCAGTGATCACCATGGGCATGCCGACGCCGCGATTCGGTGAGCCCATCCCGGTCAGCGAGGTGGCCGCCGCTCTGGGCGTGCCCAGCGAGTCGTTGGGGCTGGGCGATCACGGTCCCCAAAGGGTCAGCTGCGGCTTCGACCAAATTGTCGTCCCGGTGGCCGACTGCCAGACCATCCGCGGGGTGGTGGCCAATACGGCGAGCATCCTGGAATTGACCGATCGGCGCGGCGCGGGCGGGCTGACTCTGTTCTGCCCCGAAACCTACGGGCATGACACCGACTTCCACTGCCGGTTCTTTCATCCCCAGATGGGCAAGGACGAAGACATCGCCAGCGGCACAAGCCTTGCGGCGGTGGCCAGCTATATCGTGGACCGCTCCCTGGTGCCACCGGCCGAGCAGGTCAGTCTGATCATGGAGCAGGGCCACAGCCTGGGCCGGCCGACGACGGCGCGCATGACGGTTTCGGTCAATGAAAACGGGGTCAATGGCGTGGAAATGACGGCGACCGGCGCGGTGGTCATGCGCGGCTCGTTCCATTTCAACCGGGCGTCGTTGGCGGCGGTCTACTAGGCGTCTGGAAAAACCAACTCGCGGGTATCGCGGGCGATCATCAGCTCTTCGTTGGTGGGGATGATCATGATCTTCACCCGCGAGCTCATCTTGCTGATGATCGACTCGTCGTGCCGGGTGGCGTTCTTGAACGGATCCAGGATGGCGCCGACGGCTTCGAGGCCACGGCAGGCCCACTCGCGCACCAATGAGGCGTGCTCACCCACCCCGGCGGTGAAAATGATGGCATCGACCCGGCCCAGACTGACGGCATAGGATCCGATATACTTGCGGATGTGGTAAGCGTATACCTCGAGAGCCTGCCGCGCACGGTCGTTGCCGTTGGCGTATTCCCGTTCGACATCCCGC
>DAOVTU010000418.1 GCA_030632925.1 Candidatus Krumholzibacteriia bacterium
AAAGTTCGATCGCTTTAGTGCCATCGATTGCCGTTATGACTTGATAGCCTTTACGGGATAACAACCTGACCACCAGATTGCGAATCATCTCCTCATCATCCATAATCATGATGCGAGCTGAAAGGGGTTTTACATTTTCGCTGACTGCCGGTTGTGAAAGTGGCAAATCCTCTTTTGTTGCTGGCAGGTAGAGGCGGAACTCGGACCCTTGCCCAGGTTTTGAATCTGCGTGCAGATGGCCGCCATGCTTTACGATGATCGAATGGGTTGTTGCCAGTCCCAGGCCACTGCCCTCCTGTTTGGTCGTAAAATAGGGGTCAAAAATCTTGTCGATGATGTTGCGGGGAATGCCGATTCCCGCATCCGAAATTGTGATCACGACATAGTCGCCGGGGGCCAGACCGAGCACGGGTTCGATCTTGGCGGCCGGCAGGTTTGTGCAGCCAATTTTGACGATACCACCGTCCGGCATGGCGTGACGGGCGTTGAGGACCAGGTTCTGGATCACCTGACTGATTTGTCCGGAATCCGAATTGACCAGCCAAAGGTCATCTGAGCATTCGAAATTACAGGCTACCGAGCTGCCGCTGACCACGAAATCCGCCGATTCCCTGATTATCTGGGGCAGGCAAGCTGCTTCCTTGACCGGGGCCCCACCCCGGGAAAATGTCAGCAACTGTTTGGTCAGTTTGGCCGCGCGTTTGACGGCGTCTTCGGCAGCTTCCAGCAACGGTGCCGCCGCGTGACCCGGCCCTGTTTCGCCCCGCGACAATTCCAGGTTGCCCAGAACTGCCGACAGGATGTTGTTGAAATCGTGGGCAATGCCGCCGGCCAGAACCCCGACCGACTCCAGCTTCTTGATCTTCAGGGCTTCTTCTTCCATGCGCATGCGGTCGGTGATGTCGCGCACCACTGCGATGACGCGGCCCTGACCCGTGATTTCCGTAAAGCGGAGAGAGACCTCGACCCAGAAGAGCTCGCCGTTGGCTTTCTTGGCTTGCCAGTCAAAAACCTGCGGTCCCTGCTCAATGGCAGCCTTGATCAGATCCGGAATACGCTCGGTGGTATAGGGCGGATGACCGGAGCTGAGAGACCCCACTTCGGTCACCATGGCCTCTTCGTAAGTGAGCCCATACATGTCCAGCACGGCACGATTCACATCCAGGATTTTGCCGTTGCTGGCGTCATGGACAAAAATGGCGTCGCTGGGTGAATTGAAGATTTCGCGATATCGTTGCTCGCCGGCTTTCAATTCTTCGTTCCGCAAATTCAATTCCCGTGTCTTGCGCCGCACTTGCAGGCGCGAAACGGCAATCACAAGCCCGGCGATCAGGGATAGGAAAACGGCACCCTGCAGGCTGCGCGCCAACCAGGAGGGCCAGACCTCGACTTCTCTTTCGGCCACTTCAGCTTCGAAATATTCGGCCAATAGCTGGAAATAGATGGAGTTGCTGTCGTTTTGCCACTGGGTCAGGTGGACGTCTATGCGATTCTTCAAATCGTCGGTCGTGGCGGAATTTTGCGGAAAAGCGAATTTCAGGTTGGCCGGTTGGAATATCAGCGGGGTTTTCTTGATCGCGTAGCGACCGGCGTTCTGGTTGGCAAAATTCCGGTTGGAAACGCCAGCATCGGCCTGGCCACTCTCAACTGCCGCAAATACGGCGTCATAATCTTCCAGTTCCAGAAAGGTTGCCGACAGATTGAATGACCGGACCATTTCGCGTAGCCCCGACGGCCCTTCGAGATTGACGCTCCCTTTCAGGGCCGCGATGCGCAGGCCATCAAGGTCGCGCACCGACTGAAATTGTTGGTTGTCCTGATGCACATAGAGCCGGCTCCAACTCATCATGATCGTGGATTCGGAAAACGTGAACCGCTCAGCGCGGGCCTCGGTAAATACGACATCCGGCATCAAGTCGATTTCCTGGTTGGACAGGCGGTCCAGGCCTTGCTGCCAGGAGCCGGCAACATATCGAATTTCCCAATTTTCGGCGGTGGCGATGTGGGCCAGCAAGTCAGGCCAGAATCCGGTGACTTCTCCCTGCTCGTCAATGTGGATCTTGGGGCTATTGGGATAGGCACCGACGCGCACTGTCTGCGGTTCTGCCGCGGTTTGCTCGACCTGGAATAATACGGAGAAAATGATTATGAACAGGAGGCTGAGCCGGATAGGGAAAGACCGCGATGGAACGGCAATTTTGTGAGCTTTTCCCATATTGACGTACTTTCTGCAATCGCCCCACAGTGGTCGGATCAGGAGCTTATCATGGTCGGGCGGCATTTCAAACCGTGACGTTTTGGGCAACTCCCGCTACCATCGAGATCAAACAATGAATCAATGGTAGCCAAACAGCGCCCTTGAGAACAGAAAAGAGGACCAGACCATGCCCAGACTCATCGCCGCCCCGACCATCATCGAGGCCGCCGGCAACAAGCCCAAGATCATCAAGGAATACGCAGGACGCGTGAATTCCGGCCACGAAAATACCAGCGTGGCCCACATGCACGCCCCCGAAGGATGGCTCGAACCCGGCCAGCGTCCCGATTTCGAGGAAATCACCGTCGTGCTCAAGGGCCTGTTGCGGGTGGAGCACGAAGGTGGCGTGATCGACGTGCGCGAGGGCCAGGCCGTGGTGGCCAGCCCGGGCGAGTGGATCCGCTACAGTTGCCCCGAAGACGGTGGGGCCGAATACATTGCGGTATGTCTGCCCGCTTTTGCACCAGATACGGTCAACCGGGACCCGGAATCGTGATGGTGAGCGGACGACAATTGTCTTATACTTCCGCGCGCATGAAATTCGGTTGAGAAACCATCAAAGGAGAAATGATATGAAGATTCTCGCTCGTATACTGCTGTTCGCCCTGCTGGTGACGCTGGTGGGTTGTGGCATGAGTGCTCAGGATCAAGGTGTGCTCATCGGGGCCGGCAGTGGCGCGGCCATTGGTGGTGTCATTGGTAGCCAGTCCGGCAATACGGCGGTCGGAGCCATCATCGGCGCGGCCATCGGTGGCGTGGCCGGTGGATTGATCGGCGACTACATGGATGACCAGGCCGAAGAGATCCAGCGGGACCTCGAAGGCGCCACAGTCGAACGCATTGGCGAAGGCATCAAGATCACCTTCGATTCTGGCATCATGTTTGATGTGGCCGAGTCGTCCCTGCAGAGCGAAGCCGAGGTCAATCTGGCCAATCTGGCCGAGATCCTGAACAAGTACGACGATACCGAGATCCTCATCGAGGGCCACACCGACGCGACCGGCAGTGGTGACTACAACATGAGTTTGTCCCGCAATCGGGCCAATTCGGTGGCGGTTTTCTTGTCGGGTGAACAGGTGATCATCACCCGTTGCACGATCATGGGCTATGGCGAAGAGCAGCCGGTCGCCGACAATACCACCGCTGCGGGCCGCACGGCCAACCGCCGGGTGGAGATCGCGATCATGGCCAATGACAAGCTGAAGAAGGAAGCCGAGCGCAAGGCCGGTTGATCCTAACAGCCAAGATAGACGACCAACGGGGTCCTTATCCGGTTCATGCCGGGTGTGGACCCCGTCTTGTGTAGGGGTTATAGTTGCGGGCGCGCCATTTGTGGCGTTGCCGTTGGCTGGATATACGAAGAGGAAACACTAAAGAGGAACCGATGAAGAGGATCAACAGCAAGATCAGTCCGCAAGACAAAGCTTTTGCGGAAAACGACAAGCTGAATCGCCAACGCGCCACCGAATTGGGCGAATTGCTGGCCAAAGTGAGTCAGGGCGGCAGCGAACGGGCCCGTGAACGGCACACTTCCCAGGGTAAAATGATGGTGCGCGATCGCATCGAGGCCCTGTTGGATCCCGGTTCGCCCTTTCTGGAGTTGTCGGCTCTGGCGGCCCATGGGTTGTACGACGGGAAGGCGGCGGCGGCCGGCGTCATCACCGGCATCGGCCAGGTGCACGG
>DAOVTU010000118.1 GCA_030632925.1 Candidatus Krumholzibacteriia bacterium
GACATGAACCTGTGGCACAAACAGCTGAACGACTTGAGCCGATTCAAAAGTTTGAAAGATTTCACGATGTCGGGTTTCGCAACCTGCGTGTGGAAAAAAACGAAGGTCGTCAGCGGACGAGAGGTACCCGGCGATATCTGGACGCTGGCCGAGATCCGCAATCCCAAACAACTGGTGACCGAAGGAGTCGCCATGGGCCATTGCGTGGCCGGTTACCACAGCGCCATTGCTTCGGGCAAGAGTTCCATCTGGTCGTTGACTCTGAACAGCTCGCGTCGGTTGACCATCGAAGTGCACAACCGGAGCAAGAATGTGGTTCAGGTGCGGGGCAAATACAACCGCGACCCGGATTCGCGCGAAAGTGCTTTTATTCGGGGCTGGGCCAAGAAGAACGGGTTCGCCATCGGGGAATATTGCCTGTAGAAACCTCGGGACCGTCAGCGCAAGATGCTGATGCGGTCCCCCACAATTTCCAGGACCTCGACCCGGCTGCCGTAGTATTCGGACATGCCGGCGTCGATGCACCAGACACGGTCGTCGCAAAACGAGCCGATGCCGTCATCCTGTACGGTGTGGCCCACGATCATGCGGGCGGCGCCGAGGCGGTCGAGGACTTCGGCCAACTGTTGGCAGTCGTCGTCCCCCACTTCGTCAGAGTAGTTGCGGGTCCAGGTGGGGCTGTTTCTGGTGTGGATGAATTCCGGCGGTTCGCCCTGGCCCAGCAACCAGTTGCTGACTTCGGTGTTCAATCGGTCCAGGCCGTAGTCCAGATGCATGGGCAACAGACCGCCGTGTACGAAGACGTTGCCGTCGATGATCAGGACCACCGGGCGTTCGGCCAATAGCTTGGCGTAGGGTCCGCCGGGTCGGAAAGCAGCGACGCGGGCTTGTTGGGCCGGGTCGTAGGCCAAAACCAGCGAGTCCGGTTCGTCGATTTCCACGGCATCTTCGAAGTCGGCAAAACCACCTTCGGTGATGTAGCGGAAATCCAGGCGCGTGTTCATCAGTTCGTGGTTTCCGTTGAGCAGGTGCAAGACGCCGCCGACGGCTGCGGCCTCATCCTGCAGGCGATCCAGGAGTTCGAGGATGGCCTGTTCTTCGTCGCCGCGATCGAGTTGGTCGCCGGTTTGCACGACGGTCAATTTGCCGCCAACCCAGTGGTCGGATTCGTCGATGGCGCCGGCCAGACGCAGGGCCTGGCGGGTGGCGTTCAGGTCTCCGTGCAGGTCGCCGAGAGCAACGATGCGTCCGGCGCAGACCGGGCTGGCCGCGATGCCAAGCAAGCAAACAAGGGCGATACAGGTCAGCAGCGAGCGGCGATTCATGGGACTCCAGTCTTGCGCATCAGGCCCGGCAATGTTACATGAGACAAGTCACCGTACTCTCCAATGATAACAGGAAATACCGCGATGAAGAACACCAACAGCGTGCTGGATCTGATTTTGGCCACCAATCGCCTGAAGACCACTCCACGCACGGGCTGGGCCGTCAAAGGCGTGCCGAAATTTGAAAGTGTGGCCGATCATTCCCATGGTGTTTCACTCATCGCGCTGCTTTTGACGGATTTGATCGAAGGCGAATTTGATCGCGAGAAAGTGCTGTCTATGGCCGTGATGCACGACCTGCCCGAAAGCGTTACCGGGGATTTGTCCCTCGGCGGATCGCGTTTGTTGCCCAGGGGAGCCAAGGCGGTGGCGGAGAAACTGGCTTTTGACGAACTTTTTGCGGGGCTGGATTTTGGCCCCCGCTGGCAGGCGTTGTGGCAGGAGTTCGAGGACCTGGCCAGCCCCGAAGCGCACATCGTGCGGGATGCCGACCGCATTGATTTGCTGGTGCAAGCCCTGGTATATGAGCGCACGACCGGGACGGTGCAGTTGGAGGAATTCTGGACCTTTGCCCCGGTGAAATCTTTCCATTTCGCGGAGAGCCGCCAGTTGATCCAGGACCTGATGGCACGGCGGACCAAACCGTAGAGTTCGCCCTTTATCCGACTTTTACACCCCGGTTGGAAACGACCCGAAAACAACCATGCGTTTCGCAACTCCCGAAGAACCATAGGGAAGATCCAGGCCACAAGAAGCCCTGTCTTTGCATGAAGTGCGGCGTTCCATCTCGCCGGCCCCGCCTCTGCCCTGCGACAAGGACCAATGAATAATCCTGCCGAACCATGACCCCTCATAGGGGTGCAATGGGGAAGCGAACCGCCCCCTTATCCTCCACTTTGCCGCCACAACAATCCCGCACCCGCCACACTCCGGTGCGCCGACTACTGACAGACTCAACCCTCTGTCCAGGACGATCATAGGCAATTGACGACCACTGACAACGGGCAATCACACCACCACATGGCACGCATATTGTTCTAGAAGGCCTGAAGAAATTCACCGGGGTCTGTCGACCCTCGTGTCACCGACCGGATCCGATCCGGGCTGGCACGCTTGAACAAGGCCCAACCGGAAGGGTAGCGCCGTGAGGTCGCGACAAAAAAGATCACTCGTTCTAGGAATCGGGCTCATCAGCTTGCTGTTGTTGCCCGTCATGGCCGCCGCCGGCCCCTACACCCAACTCCAGATACTGTTGCCGGGTGAAACCGAAGCAGCGGGCACCATCAGTGGCAAGACAGGAACGCCCGAGGCACAGACCGTCGGCGTATCTTTCGACTTCCGCGTGCGGGCTGTCGATGAGCAGTGGTTCCTGGTCGATACCATCACCGATGTGATCGCCTTCGAATCCTCCGATGCGAGCGCCACGTTGCCGGCCGGGTCGCCCCTGGTTGGCGGCGAGGCCCTGCTGACTGCGACACTCAACGCAGCAGGCTCGTTCACCATTTCCGCCGCTGACGAGACCGACCTGACCATCCCCCAGGGAACCTCCGGAACGGTTTCGGCGATGATCCTCAGCGGGTTCGTCTTTCAGAACATCACCCAGAAGCACACCGACGCCGGCGTGCCCTTCGGCACGTCCATCACCGCGGTGGACCCCGGGGGGAGCACCGTCACCGGCTATTCCGGATCAGTGCGTCTCCAGGAACTGACGAGTTTCGGTGTTGGTCGGATCGAACCGGCGACCGTGACCCTTTCCAACGGCCAGTGGTCCGGCAACGTGATGGTCTTCCGCGCTGATGAGACCAACATCAGCAGTGGCAATGCCAACATGTATGTCTTTCTGGACAGCGATCCGAGCAAGAACGGAACGAGCAACCCCTTCGTGGTGCATCCGGGCAGCCTCGCTCGCGTCCAGATCATTGTTCCCGGCCAGGACCCCCTGCCCGGCAGCGTGGCGGGACTGACCGGCACTCCGGCCACCCAGAGTGCAACCCAGAATTTTTCGGTCGACATCTATGCCACCGACAACTACTGGAATCCCCTGCCGAGTGCTGACAACATTCGCATCATTTCGAGCGACGGGGCGGCCAGCACACCGGTGACCACGACGCTCGTCGACGGCCACACGACGGCCAACCTCTTTCTATCCACCTTCGGCGGACAGACCCTGACCGTGGAAGATCTTTCCAGCGGTTCGGTGCAAGGCATGACCAGCCAGGAGATCCAGGTCATCCCGGCCGGCGCCCACCATTTCGAAATCACGACCATCACCGGCCCAACTACCGCTGGTGATCCTGTGATCGTGACCCTCAGCGCCGCTGATGCCGGCGGGAACACCCTGCCCGATTTCAACGGCAATGCCATCCTGTCGGCCAATACCGGCGCCGGCAGCATCAGCCCTGAATCCATCACCTTCGCCAACGGCGTCTGGACCGGACCGATCACCTTCCGTGGCGCCGGCAACGCCGTGCAGTTCACCTGCTCGGATTACGCCACGCCGCCCCATCTGGGCACGAGCAATCCCTTTGTTGTTGAGCCGGCGGCCTATGTCGGCATGCAGGTTCTCCTGCCCGGCCAGACGCCCCAGGGCGGAACGGCCACCGGCTTTGGCGGCACTCCCGACGTGCAGGCTGCCGGCCAGGGTTTCGGCATCGTGGTCAGGGCTGTCGATCAGTACTTCAACCGTGTTTCGGGCATCGGCGACAATGTTGCCCTGAGCTCGACGGATGAGAATCTGGCCACCCCGCTGGTCGTGCAAATGACCAATGGTGAAGTCCTGGTCCCGGTGACTCTTTACCGCGCCGGCCGCCAGTCGATTTCGGCCGCCGACAGTGACGCGGCCGGCATCAGCCAGTACACCTCGAGTGAAGTCGAAGTGACCTCCGGTACGTATACCAGTCTGCTCATTCTCGCCCCGGGCGAGACGCTCTCGCCGGGTGCCGAAAGTGGTCGCGCCGGTGTGCCGACTGACCAGTCCATCAATTACGCCTTTACGGTCACCGCCTACGCGACGGACCAGTGGTTCAACCCCGTCGCAGGCATCACCGATCTGGTGGCAGTCACCTCGGGCGACCCGATGGCCCAACTTCCGGCCGCCGCTGCCATGGACAACGGCACCGTGGAGTTCAGCATCCGCCTGTCGACCGGTGGCTTCCAGCAAATCACCGCCTCAAACGTGACCCAGCCCGGGATGAACGCCAGCACGACCGAGGTCAAGATGATCTCCAGCGGTTTCCATCTGGAAGCCGAGATCACCCCGGCGACGGTCCAGGCCGGATCACCCTTCAGCTTGACGGTCAAGGTGACCAACGACGCCGGCAGTGTGATTCAGGAGATCAATTCTTCAGTGACGGTCGAAGTGCGGAACGCCTCGACCCAGGAACCGGGCCGGGGCGAGTTGGCCAACAGCAGCTTCCAGTTGTTGCAGGGCCAGCACACCGAAACCGAGACCTACACCTACGCCGAGGACATCGTGCTGGTCATCACCGATGACGCGGGCAATCTGCCGGCCCTCACCGGCGCCCTCACGGTTCTGCCCGGCGCTCCGACGACCATTTTACTGACGAGCAATCCGCCCTGGCTCAAGGGCAACCAGTCGGCTCTGCTGACGGCCACGGTGCAGGACGCCTACGAAAACGGTGTCCCGGATCAACCGGTCGCATTCAGCCTGCTGACGGCCACGGGCCTGCTCACTCCGCTGGAACTCCAGACCGACACCGAGGGTCATGCCACGGCCGACTTCCTGAGTCCGCGCGAACCGAACATCGACACGGTGCAGGTGGTTGCCGGTGGTCTGAGCGTGAGTCTTGATATCGAGACCGCCCTGGTGGACCCCAACGCTGCCGGTGGTGTGTTGACCAACTACCCCAATCCCTTCCATCCCAACGAGGCGCCGACCACGATCGCCTACGTGCTCAATGACAACGCATCGGTCCGCCTGCGGATCTACACCATCAGTGGTGGCCTTGTCCTGGACACGCAGTTTGCCGCCGGCAGCCAGGGTGGCCTGGCCGGGCTCAACGAAGTGTCCTGGGACGGCCGCAACGGCAACGGAGACCCTGTCGCCAGTGGCGGCTATATCGCATTCATCGAAGCCGAAGGCAACGGTGCCACTATGCACGTCATGCGCCGCAAAATCGGCGTTGTTTGGTAGAGGCCAGGAGGCATCATGATTTACCGCATCAACAAGAAAATCAACAAGTTGGCGTTGTCCACGCTGTTGGCCGCCGGGCTGGCTTTGGCCGCCCCGGGGCTGGTCCTGGCCCAGGACGCAACCAACGGCATGCCCGGTGACTGGCTGTCCCGTTACGCCAGCCCCCGCGCTGTGGGCCTCGGTGGCGCCATGGTCGCCGTCGCGGACGAACCCTCAGCCGCGCTGTGGAACCCCGCCGGCATTTCCTGGCTGAAGCAGAACGAGCTTCAGGTAGGCAGTGTCCAGCTCTTCGACGACACGTCCATCAACGGGCTGGGTTTTGCCAGGCCTTCGAGCCGGATGCCCAGTTTTGGTTTCAACCTGCTCTACCTGAAATCGGGTGAGTTCGAAAGAACCAACGAACTGAACGAGTCGCTGGGCACCTTCGATGAAGGTGATCTGGTGATGGCCCTGACCGTGGCCCAGGCTTTGTCCCGGGACTGGTCGGTGGGTGCGAACTTCAAACTCGCACGTCAGAGCTTTGAGGATTTCAGTGGCAGCGGCATGGGTTTTGACCTCGGTGTCATGGGTGAAATCATGCCCAACCTGAGAGTCGGTGCCTCGGCGCTGAATCTCGGTGGCCCCACGATCACCCTGCGGGCAGAAGAGGAATCCTACACGCCCGAATTCCGTGGCGGCGTGGCCCTCACCCTGCTCGGCGGACGAAGCGTGACGTCGACGGAACTGGTTCACCGCGACGGCCCGGGCACCCAGACGAAGGTTGGTACCGAGATTTGGGTACAGTCGCTGGCTATTCGCGTCGGCTACTACATCGACAACGTGGCGGCCGGTTTCAGTTACCGCCTTCGCAACGGCCTGCAGCTCGACTACGGCATGGCCGATCACGAACTGGGCATGAATCATCGCTTTGGTTTGAACTATCGCTTTGGTGGTTACTACGCCGATTCGCGTGCCAATCCGGAGATCTTCTCTCCCACGGGCCAGAATCCGGTGACCAAGTTCCTGCTCGCTGCCCAGACCAAGGCCGACGCCAAGGACTGGACCCTGACCATCCGGGACAAGTCCGGGGCCGTGGTTCGCAGCTACGCAGGCCAGGGCCCGGCGCCCGCCCATGTCATCTGGGATGGCAAGAGTGAAGCCGGTATGCCCCTGCCTGACGGCAACTACAAGTACAGCCTGAGCGTGACCGATCTGGAAGGTCGAGTCATGTCGGGTCTGGAGCGCACCGTGGAAATCAGCACCGGCGGGCCCCAGGGCTCGGTCGGAATCCAATAGGAAGCGCAAGGAGAGATGAAGATGTTACGCACAGAATTCAAAACCGTGGTGCCGGAATGGCTATTGGTCATGGGGGTTGCCTCCGTGCTGGCCACCGGGCCGATCCGGAACGTGGCGGCCCAGGAATCCGAACCGGCCGTCGCCGCTCCTGCCCAAAAACAGGTGACGCTGAACAGTCTGGGTCTGGATCTGGAAGCGGCCCGTCTGGCGGCCGCCATGGGTCAAAACGATCCCGCTGAAGCCCTCGCCGATGCCTTGTCGGATTTGGACGGCGACCGGATCGATGGTCAATCCAAAGCCGCAGTGGCCCTGCTCTGGGGAGAAATCAACCTGGCACGGGGCCACTACGACGAGGCAACGGCTTCATTCGGCAAGGCCGAGGGGAAGACATCTGACCCCGACCTCGCCGCCACGGCCAGGTTCCTGCAGATCGAAGCCCTTGAAGCCGAGGGGCAAGACGACAAGGCAGCCAAGGCCTGGGTCAAGTGGATGATGAAAAACCCGGACCACTCCCTGGCTGCGGACGCCCGCCTGCACATGGCCTGGAACCGGTTGCGCCGAGGCGAAGCTGCAGCTGGCGCTGGCGATCTGATCAGCCTGGCAGAAGTGCATCCCTGGCTGGCCAGCGACCCGCGTCATGTGCTGGGCCGGGCCACGGCAGCCTACCTGCAGGGCCGTTACGAACAGGCTCTCGAAATCGTCGGCAACCGGTCGGATGATCCTGGGGCCGTCTATGTCCGTGCGCTCTGCCAGCAAAAGCTGGGCAACAACCTGAAAGCGGCCGCCGCCTTCCAGGAAGTCTCGGACCGTTTTCCCCATTCGCCCCTGCATGACCACGCCCTGCTGGCCAAGGCCAATACGTTCCTGGCCAGTCAGGCCTATCGCAGTTCGGCTGAAGAATTCGGCCGCGTCACCGAACGGGCCTCGGACCCTGAC
>DAOVTU010000676.1 GCA_030632925.1 Candidatus Krumholzibacteriia bacterium
GTTTGTTTATTACGGGGAAGAGATCGGCATGACCGGTAGTGGGGCCCACGAGTTTATCCGCTCGCCGATGCAATGGACCGATGGCTGGGCTGCCGGATTCACATCCAGCACGCCCTGGCAGCCGGTCAATACCAACTTCCAGCAGTACAACGTGCAGGATGAGGAACTGGATGCGGGTTCGCTGTTGAACTGGTACAAGCAACTGATCAAGGTGCGCAATGGGTCGTCGGCTTTAAGGCACGGCATGCACGCGGCGTTGAGCAGTTCGTCAGCGCCGGTGTTGGGGTATGTGCGCAACGACCTGCAGCAGGTTGTGGTGTGCCTGGCCAATACTTCGGCCTTTGCCGAGAACAGTTTTACGATGACGGGCAATATTGCCAGCCTGGTGCCGGGTGATTATACGGCCGTGAACCTGTTGGATCCGGCCGACAATTTTGCGGTCACGGTTTCGCCGGCCTATGAGATCACCAACCTGAGCCTGGCGGGACATCAGGTGGCGGTTTATGAGTTGATCCGTGTTTCGGCCGTGGGCGACGGTGCGCCAGATATGCCGCAAACCGGCCTGCGCCTGGAGCAGAATCATCCCAACCCGTTCAATCCCTCAACGACCATCCGGTACACCTTGCCGGATCCGGCCCACGTGCGACTCGGCATCTATGATGTGGCTGGACGTGAAGTGGCCCTGCTCCTGGATCAGGAGCAGGGGGCAGGCAGGCAGGATGTGCGCTGGAATGGTGTGAACGACGCGGGGCAGGCGGCAGGCGCCGGGGTGTATTTCGTGCGTCTGGATGCGGATACCGAAACCCGCTTCTCCAAAATCACATTGGTGAAATGACACCCCCGTCCCGGGCTGTGGCTCCCGCCTGACTACCGGTACAAAGCCTTCACATCGCCCCACTTTTCCGTTTCCGCGGCCATGACGATATTGATCAAAAACACAGGGTTGTTCAGATCCCCTGACGAGGGAATGGCGGCCTGCAGGTTGTTGGTCTGAATGGAACCATCGACGATGGCCATGGTCCCGGGAAGGCTGGGAATCGACGTCGTGTTCAGGAAGATTTCCTTCGGGTTGCCATCAAGAATCATGAGGCTGAAGGTCATCATCATCGCCGCCACGCCTGAAACAGGCACAGGCTCGGCAAAACCGACGACAAACTCGTTGCCCTCACCGAGGCGAATGGCGTTGCCATTGAAAGCCTGGCTCAGAACAAACAGACCAGGCAAGGTGGGCGCCGTCGCGACGGGACCGGTCCAAAAGCCGATTTGGGCCTCAAAACCAGAGATCGATGTCATGACTCTTTCAAAGGGAGGGGTGCCCAAGCCATCATTGTAGGCGAGGTTGATGGGGTTGGTGACCACGAGGTAGACGCTGAACGGTGTATTCAAGGGCGGAGTGACCGAAGTCGAAAACGACGTGCCGGTCGGATCGGTGTACAGTCCAATTTCATTGTCCGCCAAGGCGGGTCCGGCCATGATGGCCAGCAGGGTGGAGACAACAAGCAACAGAGCGAGCGATAGCTTTTTCATGAGATTTCCCCCAAATACATATGATTGATATCCGGTGCTGAATCGAGATTGATTCCGCGCCTTTCCTGAACGCTTATCTTAGCAGAAATACCTTCTCCGGTGGTCCACTTTGTAGTTCACGCCTAGGGCCGCTTTTCGTTGTTCTGCCGGTCTGCCGCAGGCAACCGCAAATCCATGGGCATTCCCTGGGTCGACATAATGAGAATTCGTGGTTCATCTTCGATGTTAACCGAGTGCGGTAAAAAGCTGTGTTGCAATAGGGTGCGTATTTGTTGATTGGAAAATACAATGCCCTTGTATTCTGCCTCAAGCACGTACGCACAGCCCTCTTTCCAGGCCGAACATCCGAAAGCCCGCTTGCCCCGAATCACTTCTTGGCCACAGAGAGGGCAACTGCCCCAACGTTGGTGATTCAGCCGCATTTCCGCACTGCTGCGGATCATGCCCCGGATGTAATCCCCGATGCCCTGCATGAAGTCGTCGGCCGCCAGTTCCGTGCGCTCGATCTGCTTCAGTTTCTCTTCCCACTCGCCGGTCATCTCGGGCGACTTGAGCAGCGGGTCCTGGATCAGGGCGATCAGGCAGCGGCCCATGTCGGTGCAGCGCAGTTGCTTTTTTTCGCGCCGAATATAATTGCGCCGCAGCAGGGTCTCGATGATCGCCGCCCGCGTGGCCGGCGTGCCGATGCCGCGTTCCTTCAGGGCCTCGCGCAGGCTGTCGTCGTCGACCAGTTTGCCGGCCGCCTCCATGGCGCCCAGCAGTGAATTCTCCGAGAAGTGTTTTGGCGGTTTGGTTTTTCCCTCACGCAAAAAAGGCTCGTGGGGGCCCGTCTCGCCCTGCACAAATTCCGGCAGATCCTGACTGTCGTCGGCATCCTTTTTTTTCTTCTTTTTGGGAAACAACGCCGTCCAGCCGGGCTCAAGAACCTGGGTGCCCTTGGCCTGAAATTTCACCTTGTTGCTGACACCGTCAACGGTGGTGATGTTCTTCAAACAGACCGGATAAA
>DAOVTU010000622.1 GCA_030632925.1 Candidatus Krumholzibacteriia bacterium
ATGAACTATACCGAAGAAAACGGCTTCTCCATCGGAGTCGGTGTGGCTTCGCCCAACTTCGCCGGTCGGGGCATATCCCTCTCCGGTTCGGCCGTATTTGGCGGCACCACCATGGCCAAAGTCTCGGCTTCGAATCCCTGGATCACCGGCAATCACGTTTCGGCTGGCTTGACGGCCTGGCATCAGCAGCGTCGCAATGAATTGCTGGAATTTGAACAGACCTCTACCCTGGTGGCGCCGAAGGCCGGCAAGTACATCGGCAAGAACGGACGTTTGAATGCCTTCGCCGGATATTATGGCATTCATAGTGACCAACCTGGACGCACCCTGAATCCCGACGGCACTGATGACCTTTGGTTCGGGGGTGTCTCTCTGGGCTATGACGGGCGCGATTCCTGGCGGGTGCCGCACGAAGGCTGGCACAACGAGATGGGGTTGCTTTATCAGGGGGGAGACGCCAATTCCTGGGTTTGGGACTTTGATGTGCGCCGGTACCAGCCGGTCGGCGAGCGGCACACTATTGCCACCGGTCCATATCTGGGGTTGCAGTCGGGTGCTGTGGGCGAAGACATTCCTGCCTATCTGCAATATTTCGTTGGCGGCGCCAACAGTATCCGTGGCTATAATCTGGAGGAATTGGGCAAGGAGATTTTCGGCAAGAACCAGCTGCTTTACACCGTGGAATACCGGTATCTGGCGTTGCCGACCGGTCCGGTCAAGGTCCTCAAATGGTCCTTCAGCCTGGGCTTGGAGTTGGCCGCCTTCGGTGATGCAGGACTGGCCTGGAGCCGTCCCGGCGACTTCAATATTGCCCGCACGCGCAGCGGTTTTGGACTTGGCGTACGCTTGCTTGTGCCAGGCCTGGAGAGTCTGCGCTTCGACGTGGCCCGCAGTGAACATGGCGACACCGTATTCAATTTTGGGGTGAGGGCCATATTTGACGAGCGTAAAAAACGCGTGCGCTAGATCCGTTCCTACTTACTGATGGTCAGCCGTTATATCCCGTGCTCCCGACCCAAACATATGGCCGTACTTGTTGTACGGTGTTAAAGTATCCGCAGAATTCAAAAATGGGCGGAACCGGATTCCGCGACCGAAAGGTGACGATGATGAGACGGATCCTGGTGTTGGCGACAACACTTTTTTTAGTCGCGAATGCCGCCACGGCGGCTGAATGGCGCCTCGGTGTCCAGGCCGGCGCCAACAGCTCCGGGCTCAGTGGCGATGTGCCGTCGGGTGTGAGTGTGGGCAAGCACAGCGGAATGGTCGCCGGCATGATCGGCGAAATGCGCCTCGCCGAGGATGTCTGGCTCAGCGTACAGCCCATGTACCTGCAGCGGGGGACCACGACCCAATTGGCCGTCGCCGGCGAAGCTGAAAAAATCGAAGGCCCAAGTTTGGCCATGAACTACTTCGCGGTGCCTATCCTTGCGAGAGTCGTTTCCAACAGCGGGCGGACGTACGTGATGGGGGGCTTCAATCCCGCCTTCCTGATGGACGCGGAGATGGACGATGGCACCCTCACCGAGGACGTGTCTTCGGCCGTGAACAGCTTCGCCCTTGCGGCGGATATCGGCTTTGGCGTGTTGGTGCCGGTCGGTGGCTCGATTCTTAGTTTCGAGGCCCGTTACGAGCAAAGCATCCTGAATCTCGCGGCTGACGACCGGCAAGAAGCAGACGACGTTCTGCCGGTGCGTTTTCGTTCGACGGGATTCCAGTTCATGGCGGGGCTCATGTGGCCTCTGGGCGGGAAGTGATCGATATGAACAAGCACAATTTTCGCAGTTCGTTTGTTGGTGTTGCCGTTCTGCTGTTGGCAACCATCTGGGCCATGTCGGCCGTGGCCCAGGATCAGAAAGTGGGCGGTCGGCCCGCGCTCGGTGGCCACAGCTTCACGGAGTCGGTTGATGTGCCGTCTCCTTTTGTACGGACCTTTATTCGCAATCGCCTGGGCGCAGGCAAGGCTCTGGACCTGGCGATACCCGTGACGGACATTGGTGGCCAACCGATCACCAGTCTCAGGGGTGACCTGATTTTTGCGATCCTTGATTTCGAATACCAGTACGCCATCAAGTCCTGGTTGGGAGTCCGGGCCCGGATATTGGGTTCGGGTCGACTCGGTAGCGACACGGCAGCCCTGTTGTCCGAGGGCGTCACGATGTCGACCGGATTCGAATTCGGCTGGTTGATCCGTCTGCAGGAGCGGGAAACTTCGGCTCTGGCTCTGGAGCTGGATCTTGCCAACCGGTCGTTCACCGGCGTGAATATCAGCCAATACGTGACCGATATCATCGATGGCGTGCCGGCTTCGCTGGTGAACAAGACGCCAACGGCGCGGGGTGGCGCCGGTTTGCGCTATGCCTGGGCCGCCAGCCCTTTGCTGGGAGTCTCGGCCAGGGGCAAGACCGGATTCGGAGAGTCCGTTGAACAGGGCCGGAAAGATGTCTGGTTCTGGAGCTTTGCGACGGCCCTGGATTTTGACCTGCGCACAAAATCGTCAATCCCTATGGGGGTGGCCGTGGGTTACGCCTACGACAGTTTTCCTGAATACGGTGGCAATGTTGCAGAAGGCGTGCATTCCACGTTCGTTCGGTTTTCCTATCTGGGCCGGGAAGATTTCCTGATGAGCCTGGATCTGTCCCACGACAGCATCCCGATCAGCGGCGATGCGCCTGACCTGAAGGGTGCGTCGGTCACGATCAGCCTGCGGTATTACATCTGATTGCCGAG
>DAOVTU010000516.1 GCA_030632925.1 Candidatus Krumholzibacteriia bacterium
ATCTGCTGCACTTGATGTCCCAGGCCAGGAGCGGAGGCCCGCAAATCAAAAATCTGGCCGGTGCCGGTGGGCAGATCCAGAGTGTAAAAACCGTTCACATCGGTCAGCAGGTCCGGCAGTGGCGTTTCGGGAACCATGATCGTCGCGC
Source organism: Candidatus Krumholzibacteriia bacterium (assembly GCA_030632925.1). GTDB lineage: Bacteria > Krumholzibacteriota > Krumholzibacteriia > LZORAL124-64-63 > LZORAL124-64-63 > JAGRNP01. The sequence continues at coordinate 149 of DAOVTU010000516.1, forward strand.
CACTGACCGGCAGCAAGTCTGGCCCGCGCACCGTGCCGCTGATGGTGACTGTCGGGCGTGACGAAAGAATCAGGTCGCCGTTGACCGTGCCCCCGTCGGGAATCGTGACACTCACCGAATTGTCGAAATAACCGAAGGCCGTGCCGGTAAAAGTGGCCGCCCCCGCGTACAGGGTCAGGCTGTATTGGCCGAGTGCGTTGCTGAAAACCAGATTTTCCCCGCCGTCGCGACGCACCAGGGCACCAGGAATGGGCAGGCCCGTGCTCGCATCGGTGACCGTACCGCTGATGGTGCCGAGGCCGCTCATGACCGCCTGCACCGCCGCATAGGCGTCTACAAATCCGTGGCCATAGTCGTTGTCTTCCCCCGCGTTGCCCAGGTCCTGGGCCGTATTCATGAGGATGTCCTTGATCGTCACCACGTCCACATCCGGGTTGGCCTGGCGCATCAGGGCCACCACTCCCGAAATGAGGGGCGACGACATCGAGGTGCCGCTGCGGATGATGTAGCCGCCGCCGGGCAAGGCGCTGTAGATCGTATCGCCGGGGGCGCTGATCTCGGGCTTCACGGCATAGACACCACCGCATGCGGAGGGGCCACGGCTCGAAAAAGCACTGATGGCAAATGGCAGGTGGTTGCTGGTCGAACCCACCGAAAAACAGTTGTAGGGATTGACCGCGCGGTCGGCCGGCGAACGCACCGTGCTGGCGATGGGCCCTTCGTTGCCCGCCGCCCACACCAGCACCACGCCGGCGGCTTCGCAGTTGTCGATCAGGTCCCACCAGCGGCTGTCGCAGTCCAGATAGCCGGCAAAACTTTCGTTCACGCCCCAGCTGTTGTTCACCACGTCGGGCACATCGTCGGTGGTGGCGGGGTTTCCATCTGGGTCGGTCATGAATTCGAGAGAGGCCATGATCGAGTTGTCGAAGATGGCACTGGCGGCCTGGATGCCATTGGTGGCGATCCAATGGGCGCCGGGAGCCACGCCGATCGTATCGTCCGCGGCCACGCCGGTCAGAATGCCCATGACGTGGGTGCCGTGGCCGGACACATCCACCGGCACTGAAAGGTGGCCCAATTGGGCGGCGTCCAGCCAGGCTTCATCCGCCGGGCCGAAATTCCCCTGCCAACGCGCCGCATAAGCCGGATGGCTGGCGTCCACACCGGTGTCGATGATACCGACCAGCGCACCGGTGCCGTCGATGCCCAGTTCGTCCCATACCCGGCGGGCGCCGATGGCCACCACGCCCGGAGTGATGCCAATACCCGCAGCACCCTTGTTCACCGGCTCCCGACTGGTCACCGGTTCGATCAACTCGGGCACCAGGTCGGCCTCGATGCGCAAGACATCCGGCCGGGAGGCCAGCTCGCGCACCGCCGAAACCTGGCCCGTGACCACCACGGCGTTGACCAGCCAGTGCGGGGTGTAGCCCAAAATGCCGTTGGTGGATTTGTTTGTTTCGAGAGCCTGAAGCAGGTCGCCCTGGGTGGCGCGCGACAGCTGTTGCAACTGGCCCACGACAACCTCGTGGCGCCGACCACGGCCCGCCTTTTCGGCCCGCAGGTTGCGATCCAGCTGCGGCACGTCGACCTGCTCTTGCAGCACCACCAGCACCGTGATCACGTCTTTGTCCTGCAGGGTGTCCATCTGGCGCACCAAGCCTGGCGACAAGGTGCCCGCAAAGGTCGGACACGCCGCCAAAAGGCCGCAAATCAGCAGAAAAGCGATGGAAATGCCGCGACGGACGAACAAGACAGACCTTTCAACAGACCCCGTGGATAGCTCAAAAAGGAGGAGTTTAGATCATTATACCATATTGGCCTGAATCTGGGTAGAGGGCCGGGCAGGATCGCCTTATTGCGCGTCCCGCCGCAGCAGCAGCATGGTGATGTCGTCGCCCACCGGTTCATCGCCCCGAAAATCGACCAGCACCTTCTGCAACTTGGTGCTCAGGGCCTCCAGATCAGTGGTGCGCTCGTTGACGAGGAATTCTTCGAAGCGCTCCTCGCCGTATTCATCTTCGTCCCGCTCGCCACGCTGGGTCTCGGGAATACCATCGCTGTACAGAGTCACCATATCGCCGGGGTTCAAAGTGAACTCACCGGTCTGGTAGGGAAAGTCGTCCAGGATACCCACCGGCATGCCTGTGGCCGCCACCGGTTCGAGGCTGCCGTCGGTGCGCACGATGTAGGGCGGATTGTGCCCGGCGTTCACGTAGTTGACCTGGCCCGTTTCCGGTGTCAGGTAGCCCACAAAAAATGTCGTAAAACGCACCGAGTCGGTGCAGGCAAAAATGCGCTGGTTCAACCGCACCACCATTCGCAATACGTCCCAGTTTTCCTCGATCATGAAGCGTGACCACGACAGGATGTGCGACACCAGCAGCGCCGCGCCCAACCCCTTGCCCACCACATCGCCGATCAAAAAGGCGTAGCGGCCATCGCTCATGGGCATGGCATCGTAGAGGTCACCGCCCACTTCAAAACACGCTTCAAGGCTGGCCGCCACCTCGTAACCCGGACAGGCCGGCAAGGTCGCGGGCAGGATATTGTCCAGGATATCGCCGGCCGTCTGCAGCTCGGCGTCCTGGCGCTGTTTTTCCTGTTCCAGGTGGTGATAGCGCGCATGGGTCAGCGCCACGGCGATGATATTCGCCAGCATCGTGAACGTCGCCAGCTGATCCTTGGAAAACCGCTTGCCGGTGCTGGAATCATCGGCATACAACAGACCGATCACGTCTGCGTTGTCGAACAACGGCACGGCAATGGCCGACCGGATACCCTGGCTGACCATGCTCATCATGCCGCCAAAGCCCGGATCATTCAGGGGGTCGGAGGTCAGGAACGATTTCCGTTTCTCGATGACCTGCCGCATCATCGTGCGGCTCAGGGCCAGACTGGTGTTGGCGCCCTGACCACGCACGCGCGAGGCCTTGTTCACCGGTTCTTCCTCGTCCTCATCCAGCAACAGCACGAAAATTCGCTCGGGTTGGAGCAGCGCCGTCTCGACCAGGTCGAGGATCGGTTCGTACATCTCCTCGGGACCGCGCGGAATCGTCAGCAGGTTACCGGCGTCGGCCAACACCCGAAACAGCAGCGACTGCAGATCCCGGGTGCCGGAACGCTCGCGCTTGATTTCTTCCCAGGTCATCTCGGCACTGGGCATCAGG
>DAOVTU010000387.1 GCA_030632925.1 Candidatus Krumholzibacteriia bacterium
ACCGCCATTTCCGTTTACGGGCCGCACTTCAGCGAACGCCCGGCCATTGCCGGCACGGTGTTCGAGACCATCAGCGAAGCGGGCGTGGAACTGCTCGCCATCGCGACCTCGTTTTCCACGGTGACTTTTCTGACCAATGCCGACCAGGCCGACCTGGCCGTCTCCCGCCTCGGCGATCATTTCCTCGTTCCCTAACAATTCTAATAGTTGAACCCGCTGCCGCCGATGAACTCGCGCAACAGCGAGGTCGGCGGCACCTGACTGGCATCCACCGGCAAGAGCAGCGACAGCTGGTCGATGAGCGTGCGCGCCAAGCCATAATTGGGATCGTCGGAGTCGACGGCCGCCAGGCGCGGTTCGGCCCACAGCTTGAGCACGGCCAATTCGTAGGTCAGGCCCGAGTTGAAAAAGAGGTCGGCGTTGTTCTGGAAAGGGAAGATGTGCTTCTCTTCGCCGGCGCGCACCTTGGGCCAGCGGGCCAGGGTTTCGCTGGCGGTGTAGCCGCGGAATTTGGCATCGCGCACGATGCGGCGGTACAGGCGGCTGTCGGTGGTCTTGATGTAGCTGAAGTTGTTGATGTTCAGGTGGCAGAGGGCCGAAACGTAGATCAGCATTTTCTCGTTGGCCGGGATGCTGGGCGTCAGCAGCGGGTTCAGGGCGTGGATGCCTTCGACCAGCAGGGGTTGGCCGCGTTCGAGCCGGGTCGGTTCGGCGTCCAACTCTCCTTTGCCGGTAAAAAAGTCGTAGCGCGGCAGGTGCACTTCTTCGCCGGCCATCAGGGCCTGCAGGTGCTCATTGAACAGGTCAACCTTCAGGGCCGACAGCGCTTCGTAATCGTAGTCTCCATCTTCATCCAGTGGTGTGTCTTCGCGGTCCACGAAATAGTTGTCCAGACTCAGGGCAAAGGGCCGGTAACCCAGCACTCTCAATTGCACACTGAGGCGTTTGGCGCTGCTGGTCTTGCCGCTGCTGCTGGGGCCGGCCATCAGAACCAGGCGGCCGGATTCCGGTAAGGCCGAAACATATTCGGCGGCCTCGACAAAGAAGAGGTTGTGCCTGGCTTCGGAAATCTGGATCACATCGCTGGTGCGGCCGTTGACGATGTGCTCGTTCAGGGCGCCGGTGTCTTCGAGGCCCACGCGGGCCACCCACTTGCTGTACTCGCGCATGGTGTCCAGCAATTTGGTCTGGGGCAGGTACTCCGGCAGCTGGGCCGGCTCGCCCTTCATATTGGACAGCAGCACAAAACCGGGACTTTGGGGGATGAGCTTGAAGGCCTTGACGACGCCAGTGGAGGGCAACTGGCGGCCGTAGTACATCAGTTCGGAGCCTTCGCAACGGTAGCATTCCAATGACTCGCGGCGCAGATATTTGGCCGTGCGCACGTTGCGGTCGTCGCCGGCGCGCTGGTACATCTTCAGCAGGGCGCGCAGGCCGTAGCGTTGCGGCACCAGGGGGCAGTCTTTGGCCACCAGTTCGGCCATGCGTTTGGCGATGGCTTCGACATCGCTGTCGGTCAGGGGCTCGTCACGTTCCAGTTCGCAGTACATGCCGCCGGCGTAGCTGAAATCCACGTTGAGGGCCTGGCCAGGGAACACGTCTTCAGCGGCCAAAGCGGCCATGAACTGAACTGTGCGCTGGATCGTGGTCTGGGCGTCCTTGTCCCTGAGCCTGATCAGGCGCACGCGCTCCTCACCGGTGAGCACTTCGGCCAGATGGGTGCGGCGGCCGTTGATCGAGGCAATAACCACGGGATTGTCGCCTGTGAGGTCATTTGGGGAGGTGGATTTGAGCCACTGGCGCACCGTGGTGCCGGGGGCGATTTCGGTCATCTGGCCGGAAAATTCAACCTGGATCGTTTTGTCAGCCATGGCCAGCCTCTCTTATCGTATATTGTCGGCGTCAGTTCTTGTCCTTTGGGCCATGTTTATTATCATGGCAGCAATCAGGAATCGCCGGTTGCCGCTTTTTTGGGAGCCGGTTTGGTCGACTCCGTGGTTGACGGATTGGATGACGGATTGGATGACGGATTGGCCGTCGAGGTCTTTTCCGACGATGTCCCCGTACTCTTTTTACCACGGGAGTCGTTGATGTAAAAGCCCGAGCCCTTGAAATGGACGCCCAGGCCGCCGCTGATCAGTCGCTCGACCTTGCCTCGGCAAAGGGGGCAACGCTGGCGCCTGGGGGCAGACATGGGCTTGAATTCTTCGCAGACGTGTCCGCAGCGGGTGCATTCGTATTCGTAGGTGGGCATCAGCGGCCTCCGGCAAACGGGAAAACCAGCCGGGTGGGCCGGTAGGAAAATCAAAAGGGACGGCCTGGGGCCGAACCTGAAATATGGTGGATGTTGATTCGATTTGCCAGTAGGTGGCCGTTCGGGCCGAAAATGAACAAGGAAGGTACGTCATGAAGGTTGCAATCAATGGGTTTGGCCGCATCGGCCGCACAGTGTTCCGTTTGCTGCAGGAGCGAAAAGGTATCGAGGTCGTGGCCATCAACGACATCACCGACAACGAGGCCTTGGCTTATTTGCTGCGCCACGACACGGTGATGGGCAATTTTGCCGGCAAGGCCGAGATCCAGGAAGATCACCTGATCACCGACAAGGGCGCCGTGCGCATGACCTGCGAACGCAGCCCCCGCGACCTGCCCTGGAAAGAGTTGGGCGTGGACTTCGTGGTCGAATCGACCGGTATTTTCCGCAGCCGCGCCGACGTGGCCATGCACCTCGAAGCGGGCGCCCGCAAGGCTCTGCTGACGGTGCCGGCCAAAGATGAAATCGACGCCACGATCGTATTAGGTGTCAACAGTGGTGACCTCAAGGCTGAGCACCAGATCGTTTCCAATGCCTCGTGCACCACGAACTGCCTGGCGCCTTTGGCCTACGTTTTGGACCGGGATTTCGGCATCAAGAGTGGCCTGATGACCACGACCCACGCCTACACCGGCGACCAGCGCCTGATCGATACGCCCCACAGCGACTGGCGTCGGGCCCGGGCTGCGGCCGAGAACATCATCCCCACGACGACCGGTGCGGCCAAGGCCGTGGGCAAGGTTCTGCCCAACCTGGCCGGCAAGCTCGATGGCATGGCCATGCGGGTGCCCGTGGTTTGCGGTTCGGTGGTCGATCTGGTGACGGTGATGGACCGTGACGTGACCGTCGAAGAGGTCAACGCAGCGATGAAGGCGGCCAGCGAAAGCGACCAGATGCGCGGCATCCTGAAGTACGGTGACGACCACATTGTTTCGTCGGATATAGTTGGTGACAGTCATTCGAGCATCTTCGATCCGGGCTGCACTTCGGTCATCGACGGCAAGCTGTTGAAGACCATCAGCTGGTACGACAATGAGGGTGGCTACTCGAGCCGGGTTTGCGACCTGCTGGAGCTGATGGCCAAGGTTGGCTAATTGGCTGTCCCCGATAGTGTTGAATGAGTGCAAACGGCGCGGTAACCCCGCGCCGTTTGTCTTCTTAGGCGGATCTGTAGTATAATTACAGTTGAGGGTGATACTTACCGAGGATGTGCATTTGCTCCGCTCCCGTATGCGAACAAACATGGCCTGCCGCCGCTGGACAACAGGGGCGGTTTTTGCGTGCTTGATGACTGCCGCAACGATTGTTCAGGCTGGGAGCCATCCGGTACCCATGGCCATGCCGGACAATGCGGTGCCTTGGAAAACGATATCCGAGGCGCGGTTGCACCGGGCGCTCGAAGCCGAGAGCAAGGCGCGCTCATTCAGCGGGCTGAAGTCCAGCCCAATTATTGGGCTGGACAAGGGCACGCCCAACATGGAGCTGTACGATGTCGGGTTCTACGATCTGGTGATCGATTTGAATCCGACCACGAAAATTTTGTCGGGCACCACGACCATTCGGGCCCAGGTGACGGGCGCCAGCCTGGCGACCATGGAGCTGGATCTGGACCTGAACATGTACGTGCCCGAGGCGCGGGTCGATGGCGTGCCACTGGTTTATTCCCGCCTGGGCAGTTTATTGACCCTGACCCTGGATCGCACCTATACGACCGGCGAAACCGTTGAGGTCGAGGTCGAATATTACGGCAATCCGAGCGGCGATAATTTTGGCTGGGCCCTGTATGGCGGCCAACCCCTGGTGTGGACCCTGAGTGAACCCTACGGTGCCCGCGAGTGGTGGCCGTGCAAGGATC
>DAOVTU010000274.1 GCA_030632925.1 Candidatus Krumholzibacteriia bacterium
AAGAATCGCGCGGCACCACAAGTGGGGCAGGCGTTGTTCCTGGAATTTGGCGATCGCCTGGCGGAAGTGGTGGTCAGCCTGTTGCCAATCGGCCTGCTGGGCGTAAGCCTTACCCAGCGTCAGGTGACAGAATCCGATTTCGTAGTCTTCGCCACACTGCTCACAAATAGCGATGGCGGCTTGCGAAACGGCCACCGCATCGTCGTAACGGCCGGACATCAGATGGGCCTCGCCCACCCGGCGTTGGAGTTCGCCTTCGAGGTCATTGCCGGCGGCGATGGCCTGGGCTTTTTCCAGACCGAGATTGTAATTGAAGCGAGCCTTGTCCGGGTCGCCGCGCAGAAGCAGGATGTCGCCGAGGTATTCGTCAGAGATGGTGGCTTCGCGCATGAAGCGATTCTGCTCGGCAATATTCTTGCCGTTGAGGATCAGGGTTTCGGCCCGAGCGTAACGACCGGACAGGGTTTCCAGGCGCCCCATGGCCAGATTCAGGCGGGTTTCATAAATCTGGTCCCCCAGGCTGACCGCCAGGCGGTGTCCCTTTTCCAGCACTGCCCGCGACTCGCCCAGGCGATCGATTTTCTGCAGGATGATGCCCTGGTTGAGATAGAAACGAGGCAACAGATGACTGGCACCCAAATGGCGCGCCAACTCAATGGCCTTGTCCATTTGCGCCAGGGCCTTGTCCCAGCGGCAACGATTCTTGTCGATGACCGCCAGGTTACTCAAGAGGTTGGCCACACCCAGATCATGCCCAATGCGGCGATAGGTGGACAGTCCATCGGAGAAGAACTCCACCGCTTTTTCCTGACGACCCAGGCGTGCGTGGCAAATGCCCATAATGGTTTGCAGGCGGGCCACGGCAGCGTGTTCATCGGTCAGGGCCAGCACGGCAAATGCCCGCTTGGCCAGATTCAGCGCATCGTGCAGACGACCGCGCTCGCGGTAAACGGCTGCCCGGCGAATTTCAAAAGTGGCATTCAGGACAGCGGTTTCGTCGGGATCCGACAAACCGGAGGTGCGACTGATAAGGCTCGCCGCCCGATCCAAAAGGGCCTCGGCCCGATCCAGATGCCCCAGACGCAGATGGGAATCCACAGCCTTGCGCAACACACTAAGGGCCATTTCACGGGAAACGGCGTTCAAGGACGATTCGTCCAGGAGTTGTTGGTAATAGTCCAAGGCAGACGAAAACGACGATGAGTGGTAGTGCAAATCACCCACTTGTTCCAAACGGCTCCACGCGGCAGGGTCCAAGCCCTGACCACTGGCCGACTGGTCAGTATATCGTCGTTCGTCTTTGTAGTTGTCTCTCATCAACCGTTCCCTCGGCGAGGAAGTGGACCGGTGACCTTACTTCATTTAGTAGTCCCGGCTTTGGGGCTGCCTGATGGCCTTGTGGCCAGGCAGGCAGTCCTAAAGAGCCAGCAGTTGAATTTGCGACAGCAAGAGCAATAGGTATTCCGCCCATTCTGCGTCATCAAATCCCCAGCCCTGCGCACGCGCTTCGGGCCCGTCATTGGTGTCATCCAACCCGTCAGGGTCTCCCTCATCATCGATAGGAGCTCCATCAAGGGTAGCGTCCTGGTCGCCTGATCTCAGGTCAACCTGGGGCACCTCGATGGATTGGGATTCACCCGCATAGACGGCGGGAACAGACACAGAGGCGGAAACCAGTAGCACTGCTACCAGAAGAACGAGAATCTTATGGATTCTTTTCATGTTCTTCGTCTCCTTAAACAAGGATACACCCCGTCTGAAAGTGGAACCATTCGCAGCCGTTTTCCCCCTGTCATGCCCGGGGAAAGCGGCAGATGATTCTTTTTATCTACGGATGATTTGATGCAAAGTCAACAGTTCTCCACATTTTGTCGCCGCTTATCCCCCAATTGGCGTCAACCACGGTTGACACTCCGGGGTGTAATGGGACTCAGTCGACTGTTGGCTGGGTGCGCAATCCGTACTTGGTAATCTTCTTGTACAGATTGCTACGCTGCATTCCCAACACATCCGCTGTCTTGCTGACATTGTAGAGGTTTTCTTTGAGTTTGTGTTGCAGAAAATCTCCTTCGCTGCGGGACTTGAACTCCTGAAAGTCGTTGCAAGCAAAGAAGGAATCGGCAATCTGGGGCTCCTGCCCCGCCCCCGGCAGAGGGGGCAGATCCGTCGGTTGGACCACATTACCCGAAGCCAGTATCAGCATACGTTCCACCAAGTTGCGCAATTCGCGCACATTGCCGGGCCAAGAGTAGGCCCGCAGGATCTCCAGGGTCTCGGGAGCGTAGCGGCGGGGCGTGGTTTTCAGCTTGATCGCCAAGTCGGCCATGAACCACTCCAGCAACAATTCCACGTCCCCCTCCCTCTCCCGCAAAGGAGGCAAATGGATGGAAAGCACGTTGAGCCGGAAAAACAGGTCCTGCCTGAATCCCGATTCCGGCGACGCCAGATCGCGATTGGTTGCAGCCACGATGCGGACATCAACACTGCGGGTATCGGTACCACCCACCCGTTGGAAGCGGCTTTCTTCGACGGCCTTGAGCACTTTGGCCTGGGCCTCTTCATTCATGTCGCCGATCTCGTCGAGAAAGAGTGTGCCACTGTCGGCTTGCTCGAACTTGCCGATGCGCTGCCGGTCTGCGCCGGTGAAACTGCCTTTTTCATGGCCGAACAATTCGGACTCGACCAGGTCGCGGGGAATGGCGGCACAATTGACTTCGATCAGGGGCTTGCCCTGACGAGCGCTGGCTTCGTGAATGGCCTTGACCACCAACTCCTTGCCGGTGCCGTTTTCACCTGTAATAAGGACAGTACCTTCACTGGGCCCCACTTTGCTGATAAATTCCTTCACCGCCTGCATGCCGGCGCTTTCACCCACCAGGGGTGAGCCCTGGTTTTGCCCCACCAGGGTATCGACAATCTTGCGGTCCTTCTGGTGATCCAGGCAATTGCCCAGAGTGACCAACAACCGGGTGCGGTCCAGGGGCTTTTCCAGGAAGTCGTAGGCGCCCTGTTTGACGGCATCCACCGCCGTTTCGATATTGCCATGACCCGAAATGACAATGACCGGGATGCCCTTGCCGGTGGCCTCCAGCCTTTCGAGTACTTCGAAACCGTCCATGCCCGGCATTTTCACGTCGAGCAGAATCACGTCAGGCGTTTGTTTCTCCACGACCGCGAGAGCCTCGGCACCGGATCCGGCTTTGAGCACCTGATAGTTCTCGTAGCTGAGAATCATCTCGAGGGTTTCGCGGATGGCGATTTCGTCGTCAACGATCAGGACGGTGTATACGGAATTTCCTTTGCTCATGAACCGAATGCCCTTGCGGTTAAGGATATGAATCTGGTTAATTGTCCCGGAGTCGGCGACTCTGGCCTCCCCGAAAAGGTATTGTCCGGACAGGCTCGCCATCAGGCAACCCCAAGTTGCAAAAATCTGAGGGCCATTTTTTTCGGGACGACCGTGAACGACCGTTGCGGCTTCGTCCAACATCGTCCATATCAAGATAAAGGCTGCCCGATGGAACTCAAACCCTTGCTCAGATCCCTGGTTCCCGACCAGTTTGCGGCCCTGGTCGCCGAAGCCGGTGTGCCCGCCTACCGGGCGCAGCAGGTTCAGCAATGGGCCTTTGTCCAGGACGCCATGCAGTGGGACCAGATGGGCAATGTGCCCCGCACCCTGCGCGAGTCGCTGTCCGAGCGGTACGATCTGGCGGGACTGGCTTTGCAGGAACGGCAGGTTTCGTCCGACCACACCCGCAAATTTCTCTTTCGCCTGCGCGATGGCCACACCATCGAGAGCGTCATCATTCCCATGGCCGACCACGCCACCTTTTGTCTTTCGACCCAGGTAGGCTGCGCCATGGCTTGCACTTTTTGCGCCACCGCCCGTGGCGGTCTGGTCCGCAATCTTGAGGCCGGCGAAATCATCGAGCAGATTCAGCGCCTGCGCACCGATTTGAAAACCGACCCGGTGCCCGGCATGGGCGACCGGCAGTTCAACGTGGTTTTCATGGGCATGGGTGAACCGCTGGACAACTGGGAAGCCATGGAACCTGCGTTGCAGAGCATGATGGCGCCCGATGGCTTGGGCATGTCCAAACGGCGCATCCAGATTTCCACCAGCGGACCGGCCGCGGGATTGCAACGCCTGATCGCCTCGTCACCCGGCGTGGGCCTGACGCTCAGCCTTGGCGGCAGCACCGATGAAGAACGCCACAAGGTCATGCCCGTGCCGGGGCGCACCGGTTTGAAAGAGGCGTTGGGGCTGGCCGCGGACTACGGCCGCTTGGCAGGCCGGCGGGTGACCATCGCCTGGGTATTGATCGAAGGCCGCACGGACGAACCGGAGCAGGCCGAACGCCTGGCCCGATTGCTCAAGGGACACAACTTCAAGGTGAACCTGATCCCCTTGAACCCGTTGGACGATTCAAAGCTGGTACCTACGGCCGACCCGGCGGTACTGGGTTTTCAGAAGATCCTGACCGAAGCCGGGGTGCCCACTTTCATACGCGCCAGTGGTGGACGAGATATTGACGCGGCATGCGGGCAATTGCGACGGCGACGGCAATAGCGTTTGCAGGGAATTGCGCAGGGACAAAAAAAGGCCTCCCAAACGGGGAGGCCTTTTGCATCTGTCCGGGCTGATACCGAAAGCTAGATCACATCCGCCAGGTTGGTGCGGTCCAGGGCGCCGGTCAACGCATCCTGAGCTTCGCGCCACACATCGGCCACCGCACAGGTGTCGACATCCTTGCACGGATTGACTTTTCGCAGGCAGTGGTTCAGGACGATGCCACCTTCGCAGACTTCCACTACATCACGCAGGGAGATTTCTTCGGCCGGGCGCGCCAGGCTGAAGCCGCCCTTGACGCCGCGGTGGGATTTGACGATACCGGCCTGGCCGAGCATCTGAAAAATCTTGGCCAGGAAAGCTTCCGAAACTTCACAGGAACCTGCAATGAGTTTCAGCTGCACTGGCGCATTTTCGTTGCGACGTGCCAACTCCTGCAGGCCTCGTATTGCGTACTCTGTTTGCCTTGTAATCTGCAGCATCGTTTCGCCCTTTCGCCTGAGCTCCACTGTGGTGGAGGCATGGGATATTGTGTTCTTAATGAATCAAAAAAGGTCTGCAATCGAGAGAAAGTCAAACGCCAGTATCTTGTTGAGAATGAAGTCCCTTATCAGTCAACTTTGACACCGGCGGGCGGACGCCGTGGGAAGGAAAAAACAAGCCTGGCAAGGCCTTTGAAAAACGGTTCAGTTCAGTCCCGGTTCCGAGGTGTTGGGCGGGCAATTCCTGACTAGGGTC
>DAOVTU010000489.1 GCA_030632925.1 Candidatus Krumholzibacteriia bacterium
GACCGAATCGGTGATGGTCAGCATGGCTGGTCGGGAGGGCCTGACGGAATGGCCGGTGGGCAGTGTGCAGTGGGGCAAGGGCGAGGATCTGCCGGAGCCCAAGGCGGAACCGCGCGGCAACGGCGGCTGTGGGAATTGTCATGGAGGGCAGAAGTGATCGACAGCCACGTCCACCTGAACCGCCAGGAATTCGATGGTGAAATCCCTGCTGTCATGACCCGCGCCCGCGCAGCCGGCGTCACCGGTTTCATGAACGTCGGCTACGACTTGGCGAGCAGCCACGAATCCATCGCCTTGGCTGAAGCCCACCCCGAAATCCGGGCCACCGTCGGTGTGCACCCTCACGACGCCGAAAACCTGGCCGATCCCGAGGGCAACATCACCGCCGCCGGCCGCGAAATCCTGGCCGAACTCGAAGACCTCGCCGCCCGGCCCGAAGTGGTGGCCATCGGCGAAATTGGCCTCGATTTTTTCCGCGATTTGTCGCCCCGCCCGGCTCAATACGCGGCCCTGACGGCCCAGCTGGAACTGGCCAATCGGGTCCAGTTGCCGGTCGTTTTCCACATCCGCGACGCCTGGGCCGAAACCCTGGCCCACCTCGACAGCGTGGGGGCGCCTGAGAAAAAGGGTGTCCTGCACGCCTTCAGCGGCGACGACGCGGCCGTAAATTGGGCCCACGAACACGGTTTTCTGCTGGGCATCGGCGGTCCCGTGACGTATAAAAAGAGCCACTTGCCGGAACTTGTGCCGCTGGCCGGGGTCGAACATATTCTGCTGGAGACAGACGCCCCCTGGCTGCCTCCGGTGCCCCATCGTGGCCAGCGCAACGAATCGGCCTATATGGAGCACACCCTGAACAAGGTTGCCACCCTTCTGGAACTGACTCCCGAAGAGGTGGCCCGACAGACGACGGCGTCCTTTGCGCGAATATTCGGCGCGTTCGCCGGTACGGAATAAGCCCTTAAACCAGCAGACCCAACGGCGGCGCAAACACCGCCCTTCCGGAGTATTTTTGCAACGCAGCCAACGAACAATTCTGCGCGACTATGACATTCGCCCGGTGAAACGCCGGGGCCAGAATTTCCTTGTCGACGGCAATCTGGCGCGGTCCATAGCCCAGGACACCCTGGAGTTGGGCTCTCGCGTGCTGGAACTGGGGGCCGGGGCCGGCGCCCTGACCACCCACCTGCTGCCCACCGCCGAAATAGTCGTCTGCGTCGAAGTGGACCGCAATCTGTGCGCCCTTCTGATCAGTGAGCACGGCGAATTGCCCAATTTTCGGATGGTGGAGGGCGATCTGTCCAATATGGACTGGCACGCGACCGTGGCTGAGGTTGGGGGCAAACCGGTCATCGCCGGCAACTTGCCCTATGTGTTGACCAGTAAGGTTTTGTTCGCGCTGGCCGAATTGAGAAACGTGACCAGCGGCGCCGTGTTCATGGTGCAAAAGGAAGTGGCCGAACGGATGACCTCCACGCCTGGTGGCAAGGACTTCGGCATCCTGGCAGTCGTGCTCGGCTCGGTCTTTGACATCAAGCTGGTACGCACCGTGCCGTCGTCGGTTTTCTGGCCCAAACCCGATGTCGAATCGGCCATCGTGCGGTTGGTGCCAAAGGCATTCCAGGCAGATGAAGTCTGGGAAGACGAGGAATTCAAGATTTTCACCGCCACGGTCAAGACCCTGTTTGGACAAAGGCGCAAAAAATTGCGCAACCAGCTGCGCCAGCATTTTAACCTGGGCAGCGAAGAAGTCGATGCCATGGCCGCCAAATTGGGCATCGACGTGGACCGCCGTCCGGAACAATGTTCGGGCACCGACTTTCGCCGCCTGGCCGCGGCCTTGGCTCTGAGGGGACCAGCTTGACGCTTGCACACTACATGGGGGATGAAGAGGTGAAAGTCCGGCGGGTCTTGTGTTGCTTGTTCCTCGTTTTGGCACTGCCCGTTCTGGCATTGGGCCAGGACGAAACGGCTTCGGCCGATGGCGATTCGGTGCGAGCCAACGCTCCTGATCAGAACCAAAGCCGGTTGGGGCAGGTCACCCAAAGTGCCGAGGATATGGATCCGGACACTCAGGTCAGGCCCACCAACACCGGCCCCTTGTTCGTCAGCTTCACCAACGCCGCCACCGCTGGTGCCAAGGCTAACGTGCGCCAGAACACGTACTACAGCGACCTGGTCTCAACCGTGAAAATGCGGGCCCAGTCCACCTTCACCAATACTCTCAAATGGTCGTTCGAAGAGTACCGCAAACAGAACAAAAACGTCGAACGCCGCAGCAATAAATTCGTCTACAACATGCCGCAGACGTTGCCCTTGTTGATGCATCTGGATGGCGACTGGGGTTGGAGCCGGGACAAGACCGTCAATACGGCCAACTTTGCCAACCTCTTTGCCCAGCAAAACAAGAACCTGAGTTTGAGCGGCACGAAATTCAAATTCAAGACTGGCAGTCTGACCAACAGTTACAACTTTCGGGGCGCTTTGAGCGACCGGGAAAGCGAAAACCAGGCTACGGCCAACAACTCGCGCACGGCTTCGGCCAACGCCGGCCTGCAGACCGGATGGGAAATCAGTTCGGGTCTGGTTTTGGCCGGACGGGTACATATGGCCGCTGGGCAGGGTGAAAAGACCCTGGGCACGACCGACAGTCCCTCTTCGACCAACGGCGATTCGCTGGGGGTGGGGATCTATTACGACCAGAGTTTCACCAACGGCCGGGTGGCGGTGACGCGCTCGAACTTTGATACCAGGTATCTTGACTTCAAGAAGAACTCCAACGGGCTGATTGATACTCTGGGTGTGGACGAAGATCTGAAGGTGGTCAACGAACTGGAGTCCAAGGACGCCATGACCATCGAAGTGATCAACAACTTCGTTGCGGGTCCGCTGACTTTTGAGGGCAAGGCCAGCCGCACCACTGACGACCTGAACTACGCTGCCAGCGGTCAGGGTCTGAAGGAACGCCAGGTCGATAAAATGGAGTTGCAGTCGGGAATCATGGTCGGGGCCGATTCGGTTTCGGTCATGTATGAATACGGTTGGAAGTGGGATGACCAGCGCATCCAGGGCGCGACCAGCAACCGGGGGCGGCAGTACAACAAGCTGCGTGATCTGGAATTTGTCTGGCTGCGGCCCTTCTTCAAGGAGACCAATTTTCGGTTGCGCTACCATCAGGGTCTGAGCCAGGACATCGCCCAGTTCGAGCACAACCAGAACGACAAGGATCGCCTGCAAAACGATTTCAGTGTGCAGTTGGAACGCAAGTGGCGGGGGATTTTCCAGACCAAGATGGTGTACATCTACCGCCAGACCCAGGACATCGCCATCCGCGATACGCGCTCGTCCAACAACAACATCAAGGATTCGTACGACATCACGCCCAGTTATACCTGGTATGTGTCGCGCTGGCTGACCTGGGATCAGAGCTATCGGGTCTACATCCAGTTCAC
>DAOVTU010000603.1 GCA_030632925.1 Candidatus Krumholzibacteriia bacterium
CACATACACAAACCGCCGCAGGCGGTCCCCCTGATAATAGCGACTTGGCGCCCCCACGCCCACCAGCAGCACGCAGTCGGCCTCAAGGCCCTTGAACTTTTTCACCGTGGCGTGCCGCAAAGTATTAGGAGAAGAATACAACAAAAAAGCTAATATTTACATTTTTCCTAATTTCTGAGTATCCCCATAGGAAGAACGCGCCAAAACATGCGGGTCCAGGATGACGATGTCCTCGGGCACGAGCCCTTGCTCATGGACCAGCTCGTGCAAAACCTTCTGCACGGCCTGCCGCTCTTCGGCCGGACTCGAAACCCGGTGGATCGTCGGCTCCGGCCCATCCGGTAGCCGGATGCCCTCCGGAGCGGGCGGCAAATCCACAACCTGGCGCACATACGCCGCAATCTGGGCGGTATTGCGCCGGTTGGCGGCCAGGGTCCACTGCGGTTCCGTAAAGGGCAGGCCACTGCGGCGCTCGAACAGGTTCTGTTGCTCATCGCAGAAAATCAGCCAACCATTGTCCTGCTCGGTGTCCAACAGGGCCTCGACCAGGAGCCACCACTCGGTCTGGAAGTCCTGGCCCTCGTCCACCATGATTTCACGATAGCGGATCTTGTATTTTTCGACCGCAGCCAGGGCGGCGTCCGGCAGCAGGACATCCCAATAGTCCGGCGCGGTGCTGTCGGGCAAGGGTTGCTCCGTGGCCCGCAGAATTTCCAGGCACAGGTCGTGAAAGGTGAAGACCGAGATGCCCGGCAGATTGGCGGTCAATTCGGCGGCCAGAGCGCGGTTGAAACACAGGACCAGCACCTTCTTGCCGGCATCGGCTTCCTGCCGGGCCACCGCCGACAACAGCATGGTTTTCCCCGTGCCGGCCCCACCGTGTACGATCATGCGGCGCTGGTAGACCAGGTTGGACCGCAAGTCCGCCTGCTCGCCTGATAACCGGACAAATTCACGGTGGGCCTGGGCAATGACCGGCCGCAGCGCCGGGGTCAGGTTGAATGAGGGCGAAAGAACATCCAGGGCACTTTCGAGTGCGCCGGGCACTTCTTCGCTGAGGGCATCGCCGTTGCTGGCCAGGGCCCGAATCACCCACTTCTGGATATTTTCCAGATCGCCATCGAGCAGCAACAAATCCAGCGCGAAACCCGGCGGCAGGTTGCCCAGCACCTGGCGGGCATCAGGAAAGGCCGCCGCATAGCCAAAGGCCAATCCGGAGTCGGCCCAGATGGTGCGCTTGTCCCGCAACTGCCCCTGCAACAGGTGCATCGCCCGCTGGGCCTGTGCGTACGGATCCGTCAGCGTGTGCCCATCATCGTACGTCCACAACTTCTGTTTGCCGTCATAATTGGGCGAGCCGGATTTGGCCTCGATGACCAACATGCCATACCGCGGGTGCAGCACCAGGAAGTCGCACTCCCCTTCGCGCCGGAAGCGGCCGCGGTCTTCGAGGTAGGCCAGCGAATGGATCACGGTCCAGTCGTCTTCCAATTCGTTCTGAAGTTTGAAATAGAGAGTCTCTTCGGCGTCGCTGGTGGTTGCCTTGTCGAAGGAGGGCGGAATCATGATGGCCATCGGTGGTCCTGACGCTCGTGGTGCCGGATAGATCTTGAGATAGCTTGATCTTAGCAGATGATAGCCCGTGGTCAAGAACGGCCATCAGGAGCCCCTGGCTCAAGTTATTCGGCGTTGCGGTCGATAATGAGCAGGACCACCCGGAGAAGGACCTATCCGGGCCAAAATTCAGGGAGGACCGTTTTGATCAATCCATTGACTGCCCAGTTGTTGCCCTCGAACCCTCGCAGTGGCAATACGACACCCGGCGCGGCGTCATCCCACGCCACCGCCGTTGCAGATCACCCCGCACAATCGAATCGCCCCGCCCACGCCGGCCTGGCCGCCTCGATCAAGGCCGACGGTGGCCTTGATTTTCTGCGCGCGCGCCTGGAAGAAAAAATGGGCAAGCTGTTCGAAAAAGCAGCGGACAAGAACCCCGAGTTGGCGGCCGCCGGGCCAGAGGCCTTCTTCAATACCAGCACCGACGTCACCCCCGAAGCCACCGCCGATCGCATCGTCGGTTTTGCCCTGGGTTTGCGCGGCATTTTCAGTCGCCAGAATACGGAGCTCAGCCAGGACGAAATGATGGCCCGCTTCGAGACGGAAATCCGGCGCGGTATCAACGAAGGATTTGGCCACGCCCGTGGTGTGTTGGGCAATCTGGATTTGTTGAACCCCGAGGTGGAAGACAACGTGGACGCGACCTGGCAACTGGTGCAACAGAAGCTGAGCGACTTTTTTGATCCGGCCCCTGTTGAAAGCGAAGCGTGAGAGAGCGCTAGTCTTTCCCCAAACGTTCCCGCATGGTTTCGGCCGAGTCTGTGAAGGCTCGGCCGGCGCGTTCCAGCCAGGAGCGATAGATGAGCCAGGCGATGCCCAGCAATACCAGCATACCCAAAGCCACTGCCCACATGCCGATCCACACCAGACCAAAATACACCATCGTCGGAAAAGCCCAGACGGCCATGGCCAGGAACAACGCCAAGCTACCACCGGCTTGTTCCTTGGAATCGAAGTTGTAGAACGCCCGGCGCGCCGGCGAATTGATCGAGGCCATGTTGCCACCCGAGGCCGTCACCAGACAGACCGCCGCGGTGGCCAGCAGGATCACCAAAGTGAGCAGCAAAGTCCCCTTCAGAATGCCCGCCACCACCACCGGAATCAGATGGATTCCCACCAGGATAAAAAAGGCCAGATTCTTGGTCAACACCGCCTGACGACCGGACAACGGCAGCAACCGGTAGCGGTCGGC
>DAOVTU010000547.1 GCA_030632925.1 Candidatus Krumholzibacteriia bacterium
GGTTTCGAAGGCGCCCTTGCGGGTGCGGTCGGCGCCGGTGAAAGCGCCGCGCTCGTGGCCGAACAATTCCGATTCGACCATGGTCTCGGGCAGGGCGGCGCAGTTGATGGCCACAAAAGTGCGGCCCTTGCGGGAGCCCGCATCGTGCAGCCTGCGCGCCACCAGTTCCTTGCCGCTACCGCTTTCACCAAGAATCAGGACCGGACTCGGGATCGTCGCCAACTTGTCGATCTGTTCTTTCATGGCCGTGGCAGCCCGGCTTGCGCCAATCAGGGGCGAGTCGTCGCCACTCTGGCGCCGGTATTTGCTCACTTCACTGCGCAGGCTGGCCCAGGCCAGGGCGTTTTCCACTTCGCGCACCACGCGTTCCAGCGGTTCATCTTTGGCGATGAAACTGTAGGCCCCGAGTTTGGTCGCGCGCACGCAGCGGTCGTAGCTGCCGGTGCCGGTGTAAACCAGGATGGGCACCTTGTTTTTCTGCCGCTTCAAGGTCGCGAGAACTTCGAAGCCGTCCACACCCGGCATTTCCAGATCCAGGATCACGCAATCAGGCGCTTCGGATTCTATCAGGGCCAGGCCTTCGCTGCCGCCGCCGGCGGTCATGGTTTCGAAACCGCCCAGCCGTTTGAGGTCGTAGGCGTACTGGTCGCGCATGGCTGCGATGTCGTCAATGATCAGGATCAGGCTCATTCTGCACTCGTTTCAGGGGGCGGGAACGACAACGTGAAAGTCGTACCATGCCCCGGTTCGCTTTGCACCCGGATTGTGCCGCCGCAGTCGCCGATCAGGCGCCGCACGTTGCTCAGGCCAAGTCCTGTGCCCTGCTCGCGGGTGGTGAAAAAGTCGGTAAATATCGCGTCCAGGTTTTCAGCCTCGATGCCCTCGCCGGTGTCCGAGACACTGACCAGAATGCGCAGCTCGTCCAGGTTCGGGTCTTCGTCCACCGTGGCGTCGACCGTGACGGTGCCTTTGCCATCGGGCAGGCTTTCGAGCGCATTGCGCACCAGGTTGTCGAAGATGCGCCGCAGACTGATGGGATCGGCCATGATCACGGGTAAACTCGAAGGCACGGCGTTGACCAGTTTGGCCTGATGTCCGGTGCCCGGATCGTCCAGCACCGCCGATACGATGGCATCAAGATGGCAACGCTCGGGCGCCCGCCCGCCGCTCAATTTGGCGTAGTGGGTGGCCAATTCTTCCAGATACGCCAGTCCGCCCTCCAGGGTTTCGCGGCGCTCGCCATAGACGGTGGGCAGTTGTTCAGGTTCCTTCTCGCTGACCTCGGACAAATGCCGCAGCACATTGCGCAAAGGCGTGATGCCGTTGCGGATGTCGTGATTCACCTGGCGCGCCATCTCGCCCATGGTGGCTTTCTGTTCAGCGCTGCGCAGGCGGGCCACGCCGTTTTTCAGGCGCACCGTCATTTCGCCCAGCAGGTTCGTCAGGCGGCCCACTTCGTCCTTGCGGGTCGAGGCGAACTCGGCGTCCAGGCGGCCCAGGTCCAGGTCTTCGGTGCGAGCGGCCAGATCGCGCAGGGGCTTGCTGATGCGGGCGGCCAACAGGGTGGCCAGCAATACGGCCAAGCCGGCGGCCAGCAGCAATACCAGGCCCAGGCGCAGGTTCATGTCGCGCAGCAACTGGCGCAGGCCGGCGCGGTCGTGGGTCACCAATAGCCGGGCGTTGTCGAGTTTGCCTTCCCAAATCAGGGGCAGATGTTCGGACTGCACGATGATGCCGTCGCGGCGCAGGCGGTACTCGACTTCGAGCACGTCTTCGTCGGTTTCGAGGCGGTGGGTGAGGGCCTTGCCGGTGGCCACGAAGCCGTCGGGCCAGGCGATGGCCAGGGCCAGATCGCCGTCGCGGTCCAGGCTGCGCAGGCGTTCGGCGTCCATGAGTTTGCCGCCGATCAAATGAAAAGTGCGGCCGCCCACGGTGACAGGTCGGCTGCGGCCCAGGGCCAGGAAGCTTTTTTGAGGCGTGCGCGCGCTGATGAGGGCCTGGCCGCCGGGGGCACGGTCCAGCAATACGTGCAGGCGCGGGTCCATCTGGCCGTGGGCGTGGGGGAAGTGGCCCGAGCTGAGCACTTCACCATCGCTGGCCTGGATTTGCAGCAGGTCCAGATTCATGAGGGACATCTGGCGCGGGGCAAAGTCGCGCAAATAGGTGGCCAGATCGGGCCGGGTGCCGCTGGTGGCCAGGCGGAACTGGTTGTCGGCCGTGATGGTCTCGGCCAGGGCGTCCAGCAGGGTGGCCACGTTGACGCTTTGGCGGTCGAGGTCTTCGCGCACCAGGGCCAGTTGGTTGGCCACGCGGTTGGTGTCCAGTTCGGTGAAGCGATCTTCGATCACCGTGCCGATGACGCGGATGGCCAACGCCAGAGGCAAAACGGCCATCAGGATGGTGCCGATGAGGATCTGTCCGCGCAGGTTCAAGGAGTGGCCTTTCGGCTAACCGAAGAGCCGGGGCGGCCCAGTCCGGCCAGCAACGGCGTGCCGTCGAAATCGAGGCGCAGGCCGGCCAACTCGCCACGGGTGATCAACCAACCGCGGCCCAGGGCCAGGGGGTAGACGATGCCGGAGCTGGTGAGTTCCTCGGCCGGCGAACGGGCGCCTCCGGCGGTCAGGTTGCGGGCCTGAACCAGATTTTCGGCAGGGCTCGGTTCGGGCCGGGCCAGGCCGGCTTTCTGCAGCCAGGCGGCGCGGCCCAGCAGGGTGGCCAACTGCAGGCATCCGGTGGGGAACAGTTGTTCCTGGCAAACGACGAAAGCGCCGGCCATCTGCCACTCCAGGGCCAGGCCCATGTCGGCGTGGCTCAGTCCGGCCATGCGCGCGCCCGAACCCGACAGATGGCTCAGGCGTCCGGCCATTTCGGCGGCGCCGGGGTCGGTGCTCAGGTAGGCGATGGTCTGGGCGTCGAGGCCGTGGCGGGCCAGTTCAGAATCCAGGGGCACCGCACTTTTGCTGCTGATGGGGCCGCTCAGTTGGGGGCAGTTGCCGCCGCCTCCGACGGGGAACATGACCTGGTTCCAATCGCGGGCCGAAATGCTGGTCACGTCACGGGCGACGCTCAGGTCGGCTGCCGCGGTGATCCAGTGCGAAGTGCTGTTGGTATTGGTTTGGGGCGGGCACACCAGCAGGTACA